>JALOMY010000043.1 GCA_025455225.1 Cyclobacteriaceae bacterium
TACGAATAAGGAAGGTATAACCGGGCCCAATTACCGTGACTTATTTCCTACACCACCCCCTCCAGGCCTGGTACCGAGTTGTGCTGAAGGTGGAGTCATAGGCGTTCTCCCGGGTATCATTGGCAGCCTTCAAGCTAATGAAGTAATCAAAGTGATTTCAGGTATTGGTGATCCGCTTGCCGGAAGATTATTCTTATTTGATGCTTTGAGTTTCGAAACACGTATTCTCAAACTGGCAAAAGATCCTGAAAATCCTTTAACAGGAAAGAATCCTACATTGAAAGGATTAGTCGATTATGAAGAATTTTGCGGCTTATATGATATCGAAAACGGGAAAAGTAAAGTGAAGGAAGTCACAGTACATGAGTTCAAACAAATGATCGAAAGTCAGCACGATTACCAGTTAATTGATGTTAGGGAACCCTATGAGTATGAAATCGTTAACCTGGGTGGAGAATTGATACCCTTAAATACCATAGAGAATTCGCTGGAAAAGCTTCGTTCGGATAAACGGGTAATTGTACTTTGCCGTAGCGGTGTACGCAGTGTACGTGCCATTGAAACCCTTGAAAAAAAATATGGATTCAGCAATTTATACAACCTTAAAGGTGGAGTATTAGCTTGGGTGAATGAGATTGACCCAAGTCTGGCGAAGTATTAATCGCAAACCATTTTCTATTTCGTATTAGGGTAAACCCATTTGAATAATTCCTGTAGGTAATTATTTAATGTTGATTTACATTCAAGGGACTGAATTAAGTCCCTGTATCATGAAACGATTCTTCCCATTTCTTATCCTCCTGATTCTGCCTGTCGTTGTATTCGCGCAACAGAACACCGATATATTTTCGAAACTGCAGGAAATTGCCATTATCGAGCAAAAGGTAATGATGCCCATGCGGGATGGAGTACGACTGGCTACGGATATTTACCGTCCGAAAGGTGATGTTAGGGTTCCTATCATTTTTTCAAGAACTCCCTATAATTTCAATACCTGGGGAGATGGGCAATTCCGGTCCCGATCGCTGGAAGCTGCATTGGATGCCGTTCAACGAGGATATGCCTATGTTGTTCAAAATGAACGTGGAAAATTTTTTTCAGAAGGAGAATGGGACATACTAGGAACTCCTCTGTCGGACGGATATGATGCCTTCTCGTGGCTTTCCTCCCAACCCTGGTCGAATGGAAAAATCGGACTTATCGGATGTTCTTCAACCGCAGAATGGCAAATGGCAGTTGCCTCCATGGAGCATCCTGCACTGGCTGCTATGGTAGCTCAAGGATATGGTGCCGGTGTTGGACGTGTTGCCGGATATTACGAGCAAGGCAACTGGTATCGGGGCGGAGCTCAGCAAATGTTATTTACAGCATGGTTGTATGGAACTCAAACCGACAAGTATCGTCCTATGTTTCCCAAAGACATTCCACAGGAAGACCTGGTGCGCGTACAACGATTCTACGATCTCGCTCCGGAAATGCCTCCGGTTGACTGGTCACAGGCATTAAGACATTTACCGGTGAAAGGTATCATCAAAAACGTCAATGGATCCGTTGGTATTTACGATAAGATGATCGTTCGTAAACCCAATGATCCGGCCTGGTATCAGGGAGGTCTTTACCATGATTCAATGCCCCTTAATGTACCCTCATTCTGGTTTGTTTCGTGGTACGATGTTTCTACAAGTCCCAACCTGGCGTTGTTCAATCACGTCCGTAAGCAAGCACGAAGTAAAGATATTGCCGACAATCAATACCTGGTAATCGCCCCCACCCTTCATTGTTCTTTTAAACGGGCTACAGCAAATACAATTGTTGGTGAGCGAAGCATGGGAGACGCCCGACTGAATTACGATGAACTTACCTGGAAGTGGTTCGACCTGCAAATGAAAGGATCAACAAATGATTTCAGGCAAACTACACCTCGTGTTCAGTATTTTACGATGGGCAGCAACCAATGGCAGGCATCCGAAACATGGCCCCCTGCCAATGCGGTAATGACTGATTTCTTTTTAACCAGTGAAGGAAAAGCCAATACCCGTAATGGAAATGGCAAGCTGGTAAGCCGGGTGCCGTCAGCTAATAAGCCCGATACTTTTAATTATGATCCCGCCAATCCGGTTCCTTCCTACGGAGGAAATGTTTGTTGTACCGGTAACGCAGTAACCGGAGGTTCATTTGATCAAGCAGAAATGGAACTTCGGGATGACATCCTGGTTTATACTTCCGAGCCGCTAACGGAAGGAATTGAAGTAAGTGGTTTTATCGAAGCAACACTTTATGTATCCAGCGATGTGAAAGATACCGATGTTACGCTTAAACTAATTGATGTCACTCCGGATGGAAAAGCCTATAACCTGGATGAAACCATTCAGCGCCTACGCTACCGTGAAGGATACGATAAAGAAGTCTTTATGGAATCAGGAAAGGTTTACCAGGTTAAACTAACCCCGCTTTCTACGAGCAATTACTTCGCTAAAGGACACCGGATACGGATTGAAATCTCCGGCAGCAACTTTCCCCGGTTTGAACGGAATTTGAATACCGGTGGAAACAATTACGATGAAAAAGAAGGTGTGATTGCTCACACCTCCATCCATCATTCAAAAAAATATCCGTCTGTTTTACGTTTGCCCGTAATCAGAAAATGATTGGAGAATTTTATCAAGCTACACTTACATGTACCTTTTCCAGATTTGCCTGAATTGATTCCCATCGTTCGGGAGATAAAGTCTGTGCCGCTACCTGTTTAAAGGCCGAAAAAACTTCAGCAGGTGCATTCATCTGAATTCCGGTTAACCATTCGGTTGCTTCTGCATCGTTGATGCCTCCGAATATCCATTTCGCATAGCTCATCATCTTGGCAGGAGGAATATTCTTAACCAACTCCTGTTCAATGCTACGGATTTGCTCATCCGAATAAGCATTCCAGAGAGCCTGGTTAAGCATAGTCTCTTCTTTATTCATATGATAGAGATTGAATGCCACAAATTCATTTAATGTATAGAAAATCCGATTACCTATTATTTCGCGGTCTTCATCCCTACGGGCATCGAACCAGGCTTTTAACTGGTCTTGCAGAACAGCAGACAATCGATGGTCTTCCTCATGTTCCTTTTGAAACAAGGTGGATACATCCGGATTAATCTTTTCAAGGGGCTCATTAAAATAGTGGTCTTCACCATGAGCATGGCTTTCAAAGAGATTCAGAACAAGTTGAACTTGTTCCATAACAGCCGATCCGTCAGATCGACTGGCCAGGTTTGCCTGCTGAAGTCGTGTAGCCGTGGAATACATTAATAATCGAAGGCCCTTGTGTACTAAACGGAAGGAATTATGTCGTTTCAGATCCATTTCTTTTCTATTTGGTTTTAGCATCCTAAACGGCAAAACCAATTGGAAATCCTACGCTTACCGGAGCATCAAATACGATGGAGGGAGTATTTAGGGGCAATTACTGAAATTCTTAATCCAAAACTATTCCGTCAACTGATTAACGATCAAGCCAATTTCAATATTCGAAAAGGGAAGAGTAAAAGGGCACCAATCATTTTAAAAACTAAATCCAGCGTAAATCCAATGATTCGGAAAGGCAGAAGGATCAGCCAGATTAATGGAAAAAGAATAATAATAAGCAGGGCAATTGGCCAGCATAATACCAAAAGTATGGCCCATAATACAACACCAAGGAAGAGTCGCATATAGAATCAGTTTCTGCATGGCACTCAATGATGAGACCAAAATACGGAAATCCTGGTTGTCAATAGGTTACAATGAATTTGAATCGCGTACAGTTGCAAAATTGAACACAAGCATGTTCACGATTGAACAGCAAGGATAAATGATCGATTCTTTCTATTTTAGTGAATATGCCACAGGTTATTATTAACAATTTTGCTGAGTTTGAACAATTCACTGGCAAGGAAATCGGGGTATCTGATTATCTGAAAATCACCCAGGAACAAATCAATTTATTTGCTGACGCCACCCTCGATCATCAATGGATCCATACCAATCCTGAGCGAGCGCAATTGGAGAGCCAATTCAAATCAACTATTGCGCATGGATATCTTACGCTTTCCTTAATACCATACTTGTGGGAGCAAATAGCACAGGTAAATAATTATACTATGCTGGTTAATTATGGAATTGAAAATCTAAAGTTCAATCAGCCAGTATTAGTCAACCAGGAGGTTCGTTTACGGGTTTCACTGCAAGCCATTACAAATTTGCGCGGGATTGCAAAGACCGAAATGGTGGTAAAACTTGAAATTAAAGACAACCCTAAACCTGCTTTTACAGCTACTATTGTTTTCCTGTATCACTTCAAATAGGTACCGGAAATCCAAAATCCTGATGGGATTTTACCGGAGCATAGATATGAAAGACAGACTTATTTCAATACAATTTCAATAGTGCTCGAAATTTTCAATTCCTTACCCTGTTCCCTGGCAGCGTCTAGCAATTCCTTTAAGGACAACCGAACCTGACTAAGTTCTGCAATTCGCCTTTCAGAATGAGAAACATCACCATTGTACTTTTCTTTAATTGATAAAATCTCCCGGTTGTGATAATTAATCTTGGACATGATTAATTCGTTCAGAATTTTACCCGCATCTTCCGGAGTAAACTTGCCATCAATCAATTTCAATACATGTACATTTTCCACGAGATCGGTAATTTGAGTTTCTAATAGGGAATTCACCATCGCTAATCAGTAAAGGTTTTACAAAAAAAACTTGACTCTGTGATTTGATGAAACAAATTTCAATATTTTAAAGCATATATTTCTATTTATTATTATAATAACAAGTATTAACAATTCTTATAATGAATTACACCCTTCATCAGCTTCAGATTTTTCTCAAGATCAAGGAAACTGGCAGCATCACCAAAGCAGCAGAAGCCCTGCATCTCACCCAACCTGCTGTATCCATTCAATTAAAAAATTTCCAGGATCAATTTGATATCGCTTTAACAGAAGTAGTTGGGCGCAAATTATTCATCACGGATTTCGGAAAGGAAATCGCTCTGGCGGCTGAACGCATTATGGACGAAGTTCAGAAAATTGATTACCGGTCTTCATCGTTTAAAGGCAAATTGTACGGTCGTTTAAAGATTTCGGTAGTTTCTACCGGTAAATATGTTATACCCTATTTCCTTTCCGGATTTGTCAGTCAGCATGAATCCATTGAATTATTACTCGATGTAACCAATAAGCAGAGGGTAACCGAAAACCTCGAGAAAAATGAGATTGACTTCGGTTTGGTTTCGGTTCTGCCGGAGCGAATTAAAATTGAAAAAATTGAATTAATGAGTAATAAACTTTACCTCGTAAGCAATGCCGATGTTCGGAAATCACAAAAGGCAAACGATCGTAAACTATTGAGTTCACTTCCATTGATTTTTCGGGAAAGCGGTAGCAGCACACTGCAGATTATGGAAAAATTTATGCTTAAGCATCATTTACCCCTGAAAAAGAAAATGGAATTAACTTCGAACGAAGCTGTAAAGCAAGCGGTAATGGCTGGCTTGGGAAGTTCCATCATGCCTTTGATTGGAATACGGAATGAGCTAAACAATGGAAGCCTCCAGATTATACCTATTAAAGGCCTTCCTATTCAATCTACCTGGAATCTTATTTGGCTTAAGGGAAAAAAATTATCACCAGTAGCCTCAGCGTTTCTGGATTACATCAAACGTAATAAATCCGCCATCATTAAAGAAAAATTTGATTGGTATGAAAAGTATTAATGAGTTCGCGAAACCAAAAAATCCATTTTAACTTCAATGAATACAATCGATTGATCATGAAAACACGAAGAGATTTCTTATCCAAATCCTTATTGATTGGCGCTTCTTCCCTCCTTCCTTTTCGTATTCCCGCCCTCAATACCAGGACAGAATTACCGTCTCTCAAAGGAAGAACGATTTTATTTACGTATGGCGGATGGGAAGGTCATGAGCCACAAAAATTTGCGGACTATCTTATACCGTGGCTCAGGCAGGAAGGCGCTGAAGTACATTCTTCACCAACACTGACGCCATATTCCGATAAAGATTTTATGAAAACCATAGACCTGGTAATTCAGATCTATACCATGTCAACGATAACGCCTGAACAAGAGGCGGGATTATTAGAAGCCATCAAAGTACAGGGTACCGGTATTGCCGGCTGGCATGGTGGTCTTTGCGATTCGTTTCGCAATAATACTGAATACCAATACATGACCGGGGGCCAATGGGTAGCCCATCCGGGCGGAATAGTTGATTACAATGTTCATATTGTTGATCAACAAGATGGGATTTCGAGCGGTTTATCGAATTTCTCCATGCGAAGTGAACAATACTACATGCATATTGATCCGAATGTGAAAGTATTAGCTACTACCCGGTTTAGCGGAACCCACGATTCCTGGATTGAAGGTTGTATTATCCCTGTAACCTGGAAGAAGACCTATGGAAAAGGAAGGGTTTTTTACACATCACTCGGGCACAATTTGCAACATGTGCTGGATAAACCCGAAGCCATGACCATGATAAAACGAGGAGTGCAATGGGCGAGCGCGAGTAAATATGAATCTAACGAACCTTGGGTAAACCCACTATATTCAAAAATGTAAACTGGAAGTTTAATCATCAGGCTTTCCTATCAGGAATACTTAATTCCCTGGTTATTGGTTCACATTTCACCCGGTTTATAGGTTTTAACAGCCCGGGCTACAACATCTTCACGATAGAAAGCAACATCCTTAAACTGAACATCAGCATACCGCTGTGCCTGATCGGTAAAATGGGGTGATTGCGGATCGCTGCTCTGGCCACCCGCCAAAATGCTCTTTGCTTTTACTCGGCTACCGAATTCGACTACAGCTACAAAGCTGTTTCCATAGGTACCATACAAACGCTTTGTATTCTGATTGCCGCGAGATCCATACGATGCCAACGCTCCCCAATTGCCTGAAGCCAAACCAACCGGTATGGAGGATTTGCTATCATCAAATTGCTGCTGAATATCTCCGGTTAATCGTTGAAACCGGTTTACTTCACCCCAGGGCATTTTCCATGTGCCGAAATCTTCGGTGAGTTTATTAATGGCTTCTGAAAATAGTTGCAGTCTTTCTTCATAGGGTGTTCCTGTTCCAAAAATATTTATGCGATCCATGGGTGACATCCCATCAGGCCTCGGACCTTTTTGCACGTAAAGGGTCCCGTAATAATGCGCCAGAGTCATTGCTACGGATGCTTTGTTAACGGTCAAATCCCAGGCTCTTAATTCATCAATTGCGGGTTTCAGATTGGCATAACTTATTCCGGTTTTATCAAAGGCCTCAATAAGCCCGGGTATTAATCGTTCGAAAGCCGGAAGATACGGATCATAGGCTGTCTCAATCAGCTTATCTAGTGTAAAATCTTTTTTGCCGGTAAGTACTTTAACGGCATGTATTCCCCTGAAATTTTCAGGTTCAGTTGCCATGTAGTATGGATAATTCTCCTTTTTGGGGCTGTATTCCAGAGCTGCAGTAAAGGGTGTTGAGTTACAATTTTGGATCCACCCGTTTTCAGGATTCAATATTGTAATCGATTCATCAACACTATGAAGCCCCTGCCAGTCGGTATCTGGATTTTCTCCGGTAACGGGTTGGGAATAATCAAATTGAACATTTCGTTTAGGAATAAAGTTACCCTGGAAGAACGCAATATTGCCCTGGGCATCGGCATATACCGTATTATTGGATGAATTTGTTCGAATGTCCATTACATCGCGAAATTGAAAATAGTCAACGGTCTTTGTGCGATTGTACGATTGAGTTAATGCATTAACCGGATCCCACATCATAGCCGTAGAAACCCATTTACCCTCTACTTGATGTGTTATCGGTCCGTGATGTGTACGGTAGATGGTAAAATCTTTTTGGATTACAGAATCACCTTCTTTGTACGACAAGGTAACGGGTAACTCCTTAACCGGTCTTAGCTCACCACCATAGTGATAAAAAAGTGTACCATTTTTTTCCTCAATCGTTTCAATAAACTCATCCATGACATCCGTATACGAGGATGTATGCATCCATCCATTCTTTTCATTAAAACCCTGGTAAACAAAAAACTGTCCCCAAGTTACCGCACCGTAAGCATTTAACCCTTGCTCACTGACTACATGAACTTCGCCCCTGAAATAAAATGAAGTATGAGGATTAATTAATAACATAGCATTCCCGCTTTCGGTTAGTTTACCCGAAATAGCAAACCCATTGGAACCCTGGGGTTCTTCAAGCTGAATTAAAGACATAGTTTCCTTTGAATTAGAAATGGATTCCGGATCGATCCGGTTTTCTGAAGGTATGCTGCTTACTGATTGGTTTCGCTCATAGAATTCCTGAATCTTCCTGGTTGAGATCGACTCGATATCTCCACCAATACTGCCTTCCGTAAAATACATCGGCATCCAGGGTTCAAAATGGGTTAACAATTTTGGCTTCACTTCGGGATGGGTATAGAGGTAGTAGTTTACTCCATCCGCAAATGCCTGGCACAATTGTTTCAACCAATCCGGACTTTCATTATATCGGGAAATGGCTTCTTTTTGTGTCATGAACAGGTTGGCACGCACATCACTATATAATGCTTCGTGACCTTCAACTTCGGCTAACCTTCCAATTGCCACAATATAATTTCGTTCAACCCGCGCAAAATCATCTTCGCATTGCGCATATAACATTCCAAATACCGCATCCGCATCCGACTTTCCATAAATATGAGGCACTCCGAAATCATCCCTTATTATCGTAACATCGGAGGCATGCCGCTTCCAACGATCGGATTCTGATTCAGTGAGTAAAAAATTACACGATGTTGAAGCTAGAAGAAGTAAGACCAGAAGGTAACGCATAACCAAAACTATGTAATAATGGGGAAATATAATGTTCTGATAATAGCAATGAAAGGTATTTGGTTACAAAAGAAGATTTACATCCTTACCATCGCTAATCGGATATTAACAAGCAACTCCACTTTTAGTCAGGCATGCGGATAAGCATGAGATAATTAGTAACTTGTTCCATCATCCCGTTATCATTATGATTGATTCCAATTACCTGAAAAGCAATCCGAATCTTTTTGTTTTCCTGCCGATGTTTTATACGGTTTGGTCAGATGCCGTACTTACACCCAGTGAACTTGCAACGTTGGAAGGTTTTATCCGAAATCAGGATTGGTTATCGCAGGATGAACGATCCTTTTTACTTCAACAACTTAATCCGGCAAATCCTCCTTCCGTAGATCAATTAAGGCAATGGAGGGAAGAAATTAAAAAAGTTGTAGGACCTCCCGGAACGCGAAATACTCTGGCCGACCTGGGTATGAAACTGGCGGGTTTATATAGTAATGGAACTGTAAATCAATCGCTGGAAAAAGTGCGCACTGATCTTGGCCGCATAGAATCCACCCTTGGCTTCATCAGTCAGGAAGTTGTGTATCATTTCCAGGAAGAACATGAAACCATTACCGCAAAGCAGATTACGCAGTACAATTTTGATGTTGACCAGATGATGCACCTTCTGGATGGCGATCAGGCCGGAATAATCCGGAAAGTTAAAACCCTGTTGTCCGATCCGGAATTTGCCTATGTCGATCCGGGTAACCTGGATTTGTACAGGAAGCAGGTATTACAATGGCTTAAATACCTGGCCGACCAGGGACTTGGCAGTATCGCCTACCCAGAAGTCTATGGCGGTAAAAATGATATGGCTGCCTATTTCACCGTAATGGAAACCCTGAGCTATCACGATCTTAGCCTGGTGGTCAAGTTTGGAGTACAATTTGGTTTATGGGGCATGAGCGTCTATTTCCTGGGAACTGAAAAACATCACCAGAAATACCTCAAAGCAATCGGTGAACTTGAATTACCCGGTTGTTTTGCGATGACGGAAACCAACCATGGATCGAACGTTCGTGGAATTGAAACCACAGCAACCTACGATCATAATACACAGACCTTCACCATCCATACCCCTAATGAAAATGCAAGGAAAGAATATATAGGCAATGCTGCACTTCATGGACGAATGGCAACCGTCTTTGCCAAGCTCATCCTGGATGGTAAGGATTATGGAGTTAGTGCATTCCTCGTTCCTTTACGGGATGGCAGCGGTAAAGTAGTTGCTGGTGTAACCATAAAAGACTGTGGAAGAAAAATGGGACTAAACGGAGTGGATAATGGTGTGATCTACTTTAACCAGGTTGTGATACCGAAAGAAAACATGCTGGATCGTTTCGCCTCCGTTGATGAACATGGAAAATTTTCAAGCCCAATCGCCAGTGATAACCGCAGGTTTTTTACCATGTTGGGAACTCTTGTTGGCGGTCGCATTGGAATTCCACGTTCAGGAATTTCGGCCTGTAAGTCGGGTTTAGCCATTGCTGTCCGGTATGGTGATCAGCGAAGGCAGTTTGGTCCCGAAGGCGGTGAAGAAGTGCCCATTCTGAATTATCGAACCCATCAGCGAAGACTGATGCCCCTGCTGGCAACAACGTACGCCCTGCATTTTGCACTGCGCTACCTGACGGATCGGTTTTTAAAAAGAACCGAAGATGACATGCAGGAAATTGAAGCTCTTGCAGCCGGATTGAAAGCATTTGCCACCTGGCATACCACAGCTACCTTGCAGGAATGCCGCGAATGCTGCGGTGGTAAGGGATATCTTTCTGAAAACCGGATTGATGCGCTTAAAAACGACACCGACATCTATACCACCTTTGAAGGAGACAATACGGTATTGATGCAATTGGTTGCTAAAAGTCGCCTAACGGAATTCCGGCAGGAATTCAGCAACATGAATGTCTTTACCATTTTAAATTATGTGGCTGATCAGGCCAAAACATCCATTACCGAGTTAAATCCAATCATTATTCGCAGTACCGATGAAGATCATTTACTTGACCCTGAATTTCATCTAAATGCATTTCGGTATCGTGAACGGGACATCCTCACCTCGGCTGCCAGACGATTGAAGCGTCACATCGACAATGGCATGGATTCGTTTGATGCATTCAATGTGTGCCAGCATCACCTGGTTCAGGTTGGCTTTGCCTACATCGAGCGAATTATACTGGAAGAATTTTACACGGCTGTGCAGAAGGTGGGTAATTCTGGTTGCAAGGCTACCCTTACCAAGCTCTATCAGTTGTTTGCATTATCACAATTGGAAAAGAACAAAGCATGGTACCTTGAGCAAGGCTACATGGAAGGAGTAAAAACCAAAGCCATCCGCAAATTAATGAATCAACTTTGCTGGGAAATCCGGCAGGATGCGGTCCCGCTTGTTGATGCGTTCAATATACCAGATACATGCCTTTCTGCTCCTATTGCCTTTTCAGCAAACAGTCAATCGTAATTAGTCAAGTGAGTAATGAAGAATTCGTTGAAGGTTAGTAATCAGTCTTAATTGACTTATTGAAAGGAATCTTGAACTGGAACCCTATATCTTCATCTTTGCTGTCATCCAGTACATCCAAACCATACCGGATTTTATGCGGATCATCGTAAACAAATGTTCCGAATAACCGATCCCAAATGGAAAACATGTTTCCGAAATTTGAATCGGTCCAGGGACGTTCATAATGATGATGGAATTTGTGAACGTTGGGAGTAATAAATACGTAGCTCAATGGCTTATCGATCCATTGAGGTAAATAAATATTAGCGTGTGTGAAATAGGTGAAGAAAACCGTGAGTATCCGGTAGAAAAAGTAATATGCGGCTGGAGCTCCGGTAATAATAACTGCACCTAATGCAAACAGTTCACGCATTGCAAAATCTCCCGGATGATGCCGTGTTCCACTGGTAGCATCAAGGTGGGTATCGCTGTGATGGATCATATGAAATTTCCACATCCACTTGAACCGATGCAGCATAAAATGAACGGTATATTGTGCAACCAATTCAAAAATGAGAATGCAGATTAACAATTCAGCCCATATCGGTAAATTGATGTAATGCATCAGTCCGATTTTATCACGGCCAATCCACTCAAAGACACCAACAGTAGCCAAACCAAACAATGTATTGATAATCATGGTGGTACCCAGAAATACAAAGTTTACTCCGGCATGTTTCCATTTCCTGTAGTTAAACCTGAAGAGCGGGAAATT
>JALOMY010000281.1 GCA_025455225.1 Cyclobacteriaceae bacterium
TTTAAATCTATTAATTAACCGCGAACTTGAGTAAAGAATTTAATAAATGGGATTACGTAAAGAAAAAGCAGCCCGGTTGAAAGTCCAGGTGCTGGATCATACACTGAAACTCACCGGGAAAAAACCGTTTGAAGATCTTTACGTTGAGGACCTTTGTGCTAAAGTTAAGATCAGCAAGGTTACATTTTTCAAATATTTTCCCCAAAAGGAAGATTTATTACTCTATTATTTCCGGGTGTGGTGCCTGGGCCGGGCTGTAGAATTATCCTCGAAGCCCAAAGAAGGATTACAGGGTTTGTATTACCTGAGTGATAAAATGAGCGAAGCGTGTGACAGCCATCCCGGCATTATGCTAAGCTTATTAGGTTACCTGGCTGATGTCAAAAGAAACCTGAAACCTTTCCCGGTTAAAGCAGAAGAGAAATCCATTCTTTATCCGGATGTTCCGGGTGTTCAGGCAATGGAGATTCTTTCGTTAGACCAGATGCTGGAGAAGTTTGTTCTGGAAGCCATTTTTAAAAAGGAGATAACTAAATCATCTTCTACACGCGACATCACAAACCTTTTACTCACTACTTTATTGGGATCGATCGTAACAAGTCATATAAATCAGATCAGTCCTTTGCGGTTTTATTTCCGGAAGAACATCGATTTGATTTTGAAAGGTCTTCAGTAGTGGAGTTTGTTTCAGGTAGTAATTTTTTGATAAGTTTCTAAAGAATCTGTCACAGGGACAGGTTGATAACCGGGTAACGATTTCCGGAACCTGATAAACAATCAAGAATTCTCACTAATTGTCAATCTGCATTTTTATCTAATTGCCTTTTCCATGAAAATGCAAATTCAAACTTGATAAGGGTATTGTTAAATCGGGTTAACTAATTAACTTTCATATGTAATCCGTAAAACCTATCAAACCCTATAAATCTAATATGAAAAAGACCTCATTACTTTTGCTGGCATGTATGTTAACGTACGCTTCAGTTTTAGCCCAGGAAGAAGGGCAGGCAGTAGCACTTGAACGATTTACTTATGATAAAAGCTTTTATTTCGGAGGCGGTGTTTCTTTACCGTTTGGAGAGAATATTGGCGACTACAGTCTGGGCTATAATTTTGAAGCAGGATTCTTAAAACGCACCAACAGGGTGTTTTCTATCGGTGCGTCTTTGTCAGCACTCTTTATGTCGTATGATCCGGAAGTGACAGACAATAGTTTGGGTAATGCCTATGTTGGATTTATTGATGATCCTGATGACCCCGATTACTGGGAAGGTTATGTGATTGAACTTGAAGGTGGCAACATAAGTATCATATCACTGGCATTAAATCTTAAACTCGATTTTATACCAATTAGCGACAATAGTAAAATTGCGATCTATGGTTTTGCCAAGCCATTTGTTGCATATGCATCACGCTCTGATGTTAGCGGCAATTCAACGTACTTAAAAACAGATGACCCTGACGGGCTTACCAATTGGCGGGTTGTGGAGGAAGATATTCTATGGGGGCCGGAAGATTACCCTGCATTGGCTGCGGAATCTACGTTCACGGGCGGAATTTTTATTGGACCGGGTATCGAGTTTATGCCTTCGAAGAAGACTTCCTTTTTTATTCAGGTTCCATTTGGTTACACATTCCCAATTTCATACGTAAGTACCAGTGCATACGATGAAACACTTGACAGCTACTTTGATGACGAATTCCCGATTGTTAAAGAAGGGTTTCCTTCTATAAGTTTTCAGGCAGGATTGTCCTTTAAATTTTGAATAGCCGTTCAGTATATTTGTTTTGTAGTTAAAATTTCGTGAAAGCCACGATTACCATATTCTGGATTTTGTTCTGTGTAAATTGCACCTGGGCGCAGTATAAGCTCTACGAGGAAGGTGTACGAAGATACAATGCGAAGGAATACTATGGTGCAATTGAAAGTTTTTCTGATTTTTTAACGAGGCAGGCTCGCGACCGTAAATTTGATGCTGATGCTTATTACTGGAGAGGAATGTCAGCCTATATGCTTAAAGATTATTCTATAGCCATTGAAGACTTCCGTCAAAGCATTACATTAAATCATCCAAAAAAGGGCAATGCATATTGGTTGATTGCAAAATGTAATTGGGGAACACTCAAGCGGCTATTAACGATTTACAACAAGCACTTGCATTACAACCGGCCAATGAGGATTATAAGATCAAACTTGAATCTTACTCCCCTTCATCTCAAGCAGAAATTGCACGGAGCACGACAACTCAAAAGAATACTGAATTAATTTCCGAAACTAAGAAGGACGATAATCAAAAGGTTAATGTTCCTTTAAAAGAAGAACCTGCTAAGCAAGAAGCCATAACTTCTCAACCTCCACCAAATCAACAAGTTGTTTCAGTAGTTTTACCGGTTAATAAGGAGACAACGATAGAGAAATTATACAAAGATGAAAAGCGGATTGCACTGGTAATTGGTAATTCAAATTACAGCAAGGAAATCGGAGTCCTGAAAAATCCAGTTAATGATGCAACTGATTTTGCCGAGTCGTTGAAGTCTATGAATTTCGAAGTGATCTTAATAACCGATGCCAGTTATGGAAAGATCCGAGTTGAGATGATGAAGTTCAGGGATAAATTAAATGAGGGTGATCGCGACAAAACGGTAGGCCTGTTTTACTATGCAGGCCACGGCCTGCAGTATGAAGGTGAAAATTATATTGTACCGGTTGATGCAGAAATTCAGTTTGAGGATGATATTCCCCGATTCTGTTTTCCAATTCAAAAGATGGTCTTAAACCAAATGGAGTTAACGAATTCCAGAATGAACATTGTAATTTTGGATGCCTGCAGAAATAATCCATTTCCGGTAATACACAGAAGCATCGGGGAATCGTCCGGACTTGGCGAAATGAAAAAAGCCAGGGGGGCGTTTATTGCCTATGCAACTTCACCCGGCTCAGTTGCCTCTGATGGAAATGGTAGAAACGGATTGTATACCCAGGAATTAATTAAGGCTATGAATAAGCCCAATCTGACAATTGAGCAGGTTTTTAAGGAGGTGCGGGCTAATGTTCTTCGTCAATCGGGTGAAAAGCAAAATCCGTGGGAAAACTCCAATATAATTGGTGACTTTTACTTTAAGTTAAATTGAGCTTATAAACCCTTAAGCTGATTCCGGATTCTAATTCTGTATTTAACTTTTCATCTTCACCCGTTTTACGCCTTGCTTTTCTGGTTCGAACTTGATCCGACCAACACGCCATTTCTTTTTATAAACATGATCCTTGTACCAGCTGTGATGATATTTGGGTTTAACGGCCTTGCTGGTTCCGGCTGATCGCTGGCTGCATGACGTAAACACAATGACTAATACCAATGCCGGAATGACTTTTCTCATGGAAATTCGTGTTATAAAAATAGTATTTTTAACCTAACGCGAATAAAGTAACTGAATTATGGCAAAGACCAACCAAATCGGATTAGAAACAAAAGATTCCAAAGCATTGGCCAATGGATTAAATGATCTTTTGGCGAACTACCAGGTGTTCTATATGAATGCCCGGGGATTTCACTGGAACATTAAAGGTGAAAAGTTCTTTGAACTTCACCTGAAGTTTGAAGAATTATATAACGATGCCCTTGTTAAGATCGATGAAATTGCTGAACGGATCTTAACCCTTGGATTTACCCCGTTGCACAGTTACACCGATTACATCAGGCATTCGGAAGTAAAGGAAAAGAAAGATATCTCTGACGGGGCATCGGCAGTTCAGCTTGTCCTGGACGGATTTAAGATTTTATTAATCAAAGAACGTGAGTTGCTAAAGCTTTCAGGTGAAGCCGATGATGAAGGTACCAATGCCCTGATGAGTGATTACATTCGCGAACAGGAGAAACTCGTTTGGATGTACTCGGCCTATCTAAACAGAAAAGGATGAAAACCTACGATACACTTGTTGTCGCGATGAACGATTTGAAGCGTAAAGGTTATACTTACGATTTTAACCTGCATTCCGATTCAATCGAGTGCCCACCCTTGAAACTACGCCTGGCACCGGAAGAGTTTCATGTCGATGAAGTGCATCGCTTTGAAGGACAAACCAACCCGGATGACAACTCAATATTGTTTGCGATCACATCATCCTCCGGAATAAAAGGATTACTGGTAGATGCTTATGGCGTTTATTCAGAATCCCTGAGTACGACCATGATCCAAAAGCTCAACCTTGATCGAAATACGGATTATTGAGGACTCAAATTTTTTATTCCAATTTTTGGATAAACGAAAGGGGGAAGTATCTTTGCACACCTTTTAAGGTCCGGTAGTTCAGCTGGTTAGAATGCCTGCCTGTCACGCAGGAGGTCGCGGGTTCGAGTCCCGTCCGGACCGCCTCTAAAGCCCTGATAATCAATTGATTTTCAGGGCTTTATGCTTTTATAGTTTTACTGCGGTTTTGTATTGTTTTTGCGCTTAACTGCTAACTTTGTACGCAACAAGATTGTATGCTATGCTGTTGGATTTTGAAAAACCTATTGCTGAGCTCGAGGCCAAATTGAAGGATATGAAACAGTTGGCAGACGAAGATGACAAGACAGTAAGCAATGCAATCAAGGCACTGGAAAATAAAATCCAGGAACTGAAGAAAGAAACATTTGAAAATCTTACGGGCTGGCAACGGGTACAACTGTCCCGTCATCCCGACCGCCCCTATACGCTGGATTATATCTACGCATTAACTTCTGAATTTATTGAATTGCATGGCGACCGTGGTGTTTCCGATGATAAGGCCATGGTAGGCGGGTTGGGCACCATCAATGGAAAAACCTTTATGCTAATCGGTCAGCAGAAGGGAAGAAATACCAAGCAGCGTCAGTTAAGGAATTTTGGTATGGCAAATCCCGAAGGTTATAGAAAAGCACTTCGCCTGATGCGGTTAGCCGAGAAGTTCAATAAGCCGATCGTCACATTTATAGATACACCCGGAGCCTTTCCTGGATTGGAAGCAGAAGAACGAGGACAAGGCGAAGCCATTGCCCGCAACTTGAAAGAAATGTTTTCTCTTCGTGTGCCG
Organism: Cyclobacteriaceae bacterium; assembly: GCA_025455225.1. GTDB lineage: Bacteria > Bacteroidota > Bacteroidia > Cytophagales > Cyclobacteriaceae > UBA2336. The sequence continues at coordinate 5,054 of JALOMY010000281.1, forward strand.
GTTATTTGCATCATCATCGGTGAAGGGGCATCTGGTGGAGCATTGGGAATTGGTATTGGTGATCGCGTTTATATGCTCGAGAATACCTGGTATTCGGTGATTTCCCCTGAGTCCTGTTCTTCCATTCTCTGGAGAAGCTGGGATTATAAGGAGCAAGCTGCAGAAGTATTGAAGCTTACCGCAAAAGACATGCATAAACTGAAAATGGTTGATGGAATCATCAAAGAGCCATTAGGAGGTGCACACACCGATGCGCATTGGATGGCTGAAGAAGTGAAAAAGACAATTTTGCAGGCTACCCAGGAGTTGGAGAAACTAAGTCCGGAGGAACGCATCCGGCAACGAATTGATAAGTTTTGTGCCATGGGTGTGGTGAAAATGAAATGAAGTACCACAGATAGTAAATGGAGAGGCTGCAATCGCAGCCTTTTTAATTTTAAATGAAGTGAGTTAGGCAGAATAGGATTAATTTTATTCCGTACTGGAGCGGATCAAAATGAATCTTCACGTAATTAATACCGGATTTTTTAAATTGGATGGAGGCGCCATGTTTGGCGTTGTTCCAAAAACCATCTGGCAGCGTACCAACCCGGCTGATGAAAATAACCTATGCACCTGGGCCATGCGGTGTTTATTGATTGAAGAAGATGACCGGTTGATACTTATCGACAACGGCATCGGTACCAAGCAAGACGAAAAATTTTTCAGCCATTATTTTTTGCATGGTGACGATAACCTGGTTCGATCCATTCACCAGGCCGGATTTTCTGAAAAGGAAATCAGCGATATGTTTTTAACGCACCTCCATTTTGATCATTGTGGTGGGGGCGTTGTTCCCAAGCCGGATTTTCTGAAAAGGAAATCAGCGATATGTTTTTAACGCACCTCCATTTTGATCATTGTGGTGGGGGCGTTGTTCGCAACGGAGATAAACTGGAACTTACCTTTCCGAAAGCTAAATACTGGTCGAATTCGGATCATTGGAAATGGGCTACTGAACCCAATGCACGCGAGAAGGCAAGTTTTTTAAAGGAGAACATCTTGCCGATGAAGGATAGCGGGCAACTTGAATTTGTTGACCTTCACCAGGAGTCACCGTTTCAATCGTTCGATATCTTTTTTGCTTCCGGGCATACCGATAAGATGATGATCCCCATGATCAAGTATAAGGGCAGAACAGTCTGTTTCGTTGCCGACCTTCTTCCATCGGTTGGGCACATACCCTTGCCGTATGTTATGGGCTACGATACCCGGCCTTTATTAACCCTTGAGGAAAAGGAACGTTTTCTTAAGGAGGCGGCCGACTTCAACTATGTATTATTTTTTGAACATGATCCCATAAATGAATGCTGTACCGTGAAACATACCGATAAAGGTGTCCGTGTAGATTCCGTGTTCAAACTTAGTGAACTATGAAAATCGGGTTAGCGCTTTCCGGTGGTGGGGCTCGGGGTATTGCCCACCTCGGAATCATGAAAGCTCTGGAAGAATACGGTCTTCGTTTTTATCATATCTCCGGTACCAGTGCCGGTGCTATTGCTGGCGCCTTTTATTGCTACGGGTACAAACCGGATGAAATTTTTGATATCATTATTAAAATGGGTTTACTGAAATCCGTGCGCCCGGCCTGGACCTGGACGGGTTTATTGAGCATGGATGGATTTAAAGAAGTGTTGCACCGTTGCATTCCCGAAAATGATTTCAGTGCATTAAAGATTCCTCTGACGGTTGCGGCTACTGAAATAAGATTGGGTAAAGTGGTTTATTTTAATGAAGGCAATCTCATTGATGCGGTAATTGCCTCTTCCAGTATTCCGGCCCTGTTTAATCCGGCTACGCTTGAAGGTCATGTTTATGTGGATGGAGGCATCATGGATAATTTGCCGGTACGTCCTTTGGTAGGTAAATGCGATTTCCTGATCGGCTGCCATTGCAATCCGGTGGAGCAGCGATTTGATATGAAGAATGTAAAGGAAATCACGGAGCGAAGTTTACAGATGGCCATCAATGTGAATACCACCATCAGCAAATCATATTGTAACTTCCTGATTGAACCACCTGAGTTGGGCAAGTTCAGTACCTTCGACCTGAGCAGGGGCAAGGAGATATTTGAAATCGGTTACAAATACACCCGGGATATTTACAAAACGATTGATAAGCATCTCAACGAACAACTCCGGCAGCATGGCCAGACACTTTAAAGATCAAATTCTTCAAGGAATACCGGATGAATTGCCTCCGGTGAAACCCTACGATGCAAGCCTTAATCATGCCCCCAGGCGCAAGGATATCCTGACTTCCGAAGAGAAGAAGCTAGCGGTTCGTAATGCCCTCCGGTATTTTCACCCACGGCATCATCAAATACTGGCACAGGAGTTTTACGAAGAGTTGATCAATTATGGGCGCATCTATATGTACCGGTTTAGACCGGATTATGAAATGAATGCGCGGCCCATTCACGAATATCCGCATCAGTCACTGCAAGCGGCATCCATCATGCTCATGATTCAAAACAACCTCGATCCATCGGTTGCCCAGCATCCTCATGAGCTGATTACGTATGGAGGTAACGGGGCTGTCTTTCAGAACTGGGCCCAGTATTTATTAACCATGCAGTACCTTGCCAACATGACGGATGATCAAACCCTGCATATGTACTCAGGTCATCCGATGGGTTTGTTTCCTTCATCGCAAGAAGCCCCACGTGTAGTTGTAACCAACGGTATGATGATACCCAATTATTCAAAGCAAGATGATTGGGAACGGTACAATGCATTGGGCGTTACACAATACGGACAAATGACGGCCGGCTCCTACATGTACATTGGTCCGCAAGGAATTGTTCATGGCACCACCATTACCGTATTAAATGCCATTAGAAAAATTGCCCGCCCGGATGAAGGTATTGCAGGTAAGCTCTTTGTTACTTCCGGTTTGGGTGGAATGAGCGGAGCACAGCCAAAAGCTGGTAACATTGCCGGCTGCATTACCGTGGTTGCAGAAGTAAATGATAAAGCAACCTTTAAACGTCATCAGCAGGGTTGGGTTGATCGGGTGACAAATAACCTTGAAGAATTGACAGCCTGGGTAACGAAGGCACAAGCTGAAAAATCTGTTTTGTCGATAGCCTATCGCGGCAATATTGTTGATCTGTGGGAATACTTCGATCGGGAAAATGTTAAAGTTGATCTTGGATCTGACCAGACTTCACTGCATAATCCGTGGTCGGGTGG
>JALOMY010000044.1 GCA_025455225.1 Cyclobacteriaceae bacterium
AAGGTAATCCAGTCCCATACGGCTGAAATCTCCAATCAGGGAAAAAGGCAGAAGCAGGATAAATGTGTAAAGAAATAACCTCGTGAAATAATCGTACTGCCGCAACAAGGGCGTGTTCTTGATGCGCTCACAACCACCCTGGTAATTAGCCAGGGCCAGCAACTGCCCTTCCATCTGAAAGGAATCAAAACCACCCAATGTGCCATTGGCCATAGCGGCATAGATTTTCCTTCCCATCATAAGCTGTAGAAAGTTAGGCTTATTCTGACAATGAAGAAGGTTCTGAAAATCTCCATCCTCCAGGAATGGTTTAAGGGTTTCCCAATCATCCTGCCTGCGCAAATGCAGGCGCAAGGCATGGGCCCAGGCTATGCAGGTATGTATCATTTGTTTCTTAAATACTTCGGTGCGCGAAGCATCATAATTCGGTTGGTGGGCATGGCTTTCCGTAAAGGTGATGATGAGCCTGGCCAGCACACGACTGGAATTCACAATACCTCCCCACAAGGTACGTGCTTCCCACCAGCGACCATAGGCGCTGTTGTTTCTGAACGCAATGAAGATGGCCAGCGCACTGCCCAGGATGGCGGCAATGGAAAATGGCAACGATACCTGGCTGGCTCCATAGTGATTCAGTGTCCAGGCCGTTAAAGAAAACAGAATGGCAAACAGAACCTCTTGCTTTACATAACCAAAAACACGAATGGGATTGAAATTTCTTTTAATGATCATGATACTCGATTTAATTTTTAAACTGATAACTGATACCGAATGTAAAAATCCGATCGTACTGGCGTATACCGGCTACCACAATCTGTTCATATGTCATAGTATACTGTGCCAACAGGCGTAATCCTTTCCACACAGGTAATTCCAACCCGGCATCTACTTGTGCTCGGTTGTTATCCACTTCTTCCAAACCCGGTTGCCAGTAGACGGTGTAGTACAATCTTAAATTGCCTTCGAATAAATGGTGCCAACCAGCTACATACATCGTTGCGCGCCATAGGTTGATGGTTTCACTTCCGTTGTAAATGTCTTCGTTGAATTGTGTGCTGGTAAAGTTTGTCCTTTCAAAAACAAGACTGGCGGAAAGCTTCATGTTGGTAAGTGGCTTCTGAACGAATTGCCAGGTACCTCCTGCTCCCGTAAACCAGCGGCTGTCGACTTGCCTGCGAAAATTGGTTTGAAGATAAAGCATAGCAAAAGGATACACTTTCCGGTTGGGTTTCCAGTAGAGATAATTCCGGTTGTTGATATCGTTATCGGCTTTGCGGCCGCCAAATTCCTGGTACAGACTGTTGGTTTGTGTTTTAAAAACCAATGGATGGTGGCTGTTGGTAACGAGTTCCAGCCGACTGCGCAAAACCAGCAACTCCACATTGCCCTGTTGCCACGCCCCGGTTGCTTCCGCACGAAACTGAAAACGGGCCGTGTCGCTTTCGTTCAGTTGGGCCATAGCCATGAAAGAACAAATGAGCAGGATGAAAACCATCACCCTGCTCATCGAAATCCAATTAATGCACGGCAACATGAAATGAATCACCGATGATTCAACTGTTCAACCACCATCTCAGCTGCAGCAGCACCAGAGTTCTGCTGCTGACCGGTAATCAGATTGCCATCGGCAATGGCGTACGATGAAAATGGTGCCGCAACTTTGAAATTGGTGCCGCTAATTTTTCTGGCTTCCGATTCAATCCGGTAAGGTTGAATCTTCATGCCTACGGCCTGATCGGCAAATTCTTCTTCGGCATCGGCAAAACCAGTCCAGGTTTTTCCGGCTACCAGCAATTCACCATTTGATTTTTTTGCTTCCAGCAACAATGTGGTGCTGTGACATACTGCAGCGCTGGGTTTGCCTGCCTCGTAAAAAGATACAAATAATTTTTCGAGCTCCTTATTACCACTGAATGTGTACATCGGTCCCTGGCCACCAACTAAAAAGATGGCTACATAATCGTTAGGATTTACTTCTGTAAGCTTCCGGGTATTTTCAAGCATAGCCTTGAAGTCTGGCTTTTGCAGGTAACCCAGGGAGATCACATCATGTGCGGAATAACCACTTGAATCGGTCGGATTGGAATAGCCATCCATTTCAAGCTTACCACCATTAGTCGACACAAGCTCCACCTCGTATCCGGCTTCCTGAAACACGCGCAGCGGATGAGTCAATTCAGCGGCCCAGAAGCCGATCGGCCAGCCGGTTTGCTTAGAGACGGACGGTGAACTGGCCACCATCAAAATCTTTCCTTTAGAAGGTGCACCGTGGAAATGCACATAGTTTTGTTTTTCAATTGCCTTACTCATGATACTTGTTTCTTTTAATTTCATAAAGCAAAAGTGCATTCATATAATACTTTGAAATGCATACCTACTTTATTGAGCAATACACACTTTGAGGAAAGTTTTGGAAAATCAATCAGATTAAAGGGATATTTGTCAGCCGTAAGGCATTAATCATTAAAACGAATGCCCGATTTCATTTACAACAATAAAGTGTACTACAACCCTGTTGAGTTTGCCATGGACCGCATTGGAGGCACCTGGAAGATGCCGATATTATGGCGTTTACGCGACCGGGTGATGCGTTACAATGAATTAAAGAAAGACATACCCCACATCACGCATAAAATGTTAACGACCCAATTGCGTGAACTCGAAGAAGAAGGTTTCATACACCGGCAAGTGTATGCAGTGGTTCCACCTAAGGTAGAATATTCCATAACGCAACGTGGAAAGCGTTCCATCGAGATCATTGAGATCATCCGAAATTACGGCCTCGAGTTAATGAAGGAATTCAACATTGAGGAAAAGAAAAGGAATTAAGATCAATTCACCCACCGGGTTGTTACCTCCAACCTATTTCCATCCGGATCAAGAGTTTCAAACTCATAATAACCATCGCCTGTCTTTCTAGGGCCACTTAAAATCCGAAATCCGGCTGAACGAAGTTCTTCGGCCTTTTCATCTACTTCTTTTATAGAATCAACACCAAATGCCAGATGAATGATGCCGAGGTGCTGTTTATCTTTAGTATCATTCAGGTTAGGTGGAATGTCGCTGCGATGCATCAATTCAAGGCGTGCACCTGATTGGAATGTGATGAAGTAACTTTCAAAGCCTTTCTGTGGATTGATGTATTTTACATTGGGAACTCCACTAAAATAACGAACATAAAATTCTTTCAATACTTCCAGTTGATTTGTCCAGATGGCGACATGTTCCAATGAAATGTTCATTCCGGTTAAAACATCATTATAGCTAAATCAAATTCTTTTTACTCATTACCCCTTAAACCATAAACGATTATGCCAAGCGCTATCACCATCGTTAACCCCACCGATACCAAACCAATTGTTACCAGAAGCTCCTGACTTTCGCTTCCCTGGTAGCCGGCACCGGATAGCGGTGTAGTTTGTGATGTTCCCAGAATGGCAGCTGTTAATGTGAACGTCCAGTTTGCAAAAGTGCCATAGGTTAAAGTAAAGAAGGCAGTTCTTTTTAATCCATCTGGTAATCGAAGGTCATTCCAAACCAAACCGGCCACCACGAGGAAGGTGCCATTCATTACACCCTCAAGGTGGGCCGCCAAACCCATACGCGGATTCGTAACTTCCATGACGATAAATCCGGTTATGAGACCAATGAGAAAAAGTAACATGCCGAGCCTTTTTAGCTTTCTTGAAACAGATGAATTCATTACGTAGTTGGGGTAAACAATTGATTGAATCTACTAATAATTAATGAGGAAGTTATTAAATAGATTTTACCCTGTACCACCTGTTCAAAAACGAAAGATTAAATCAGCTGAGTAAAAACAAAAAGATCAGGGGAAAGATCAAACCAATGAGTGCGAGTTTCCAGCCACGCTTTCTGAAACTGTTCTCCCCTTTGGCAATAAACATCCCTGTAATTGCAATTACCAGCATTGCTACTCCGAACACATCCGAATAGTAGATCCACCACTTGCTTGTATCCACGTGTAAAATTGTCATCTGGCCCAGGATGGGTGTAATCTTATAGTGAATCAATGTTCCCTTCCCGGTTTCCAGATCAATGTCGGCATCGTGATTAACATACGATATACGAAGCACCTTTCCATTAATGGCAAACCTGCGCAGGTTGTCATCAATATTTTGCTGTTCAGTAAACCGGGCTATAAATTCATCATTGACGGAATCTTGATTAGCCGGTGTAACGGAAAACTCCCGGATGTCAGCTTTATAGCGTCTGGGGTGCCAGTCTTGCCTATGGTTCAGGAAGATGCCGGAAAACGAAAATGCAATGATAAGTCCGAGGTAAAAATACGCGATGTCACGGTGTGTGTTGCGGGCAGTCAGTTTCATAACAAAGGTTAATGTGGCCGCGAATTTAACAGAAAGCCATTTACCTCAAACTGATATATCTCAGTCTATAGTTGGGTTAATTGAAGTTTTCTGAATTCCACTTCTGATCCTTCTGCCTGGATAGCAATATTCCCTCGGCTTGCCGAACAATTCTTTCCGTGATTAACAAGATCACCATTCAGAAATACCATAATTTCATTGCCCTTGCATTCAATCACCAGCGTATTCCACTCGCCCAGGGGTAACTCAGAATCATCGGTAAGGTTCATGATTCTGCGGCCTTTACCCTCAGTTATTCCCCACTCTTCCTTTGGACCCCGTCTTGCCTCCATATCGGGTACGGTAATGTCCTCCACGATGCACCAGAAATCACCGGCATTTTCATGCATCATTTGTACTTCAATTGATTTAGGGAACATATTGTATAATGCGCGTGGCGTTGAAGCGTGTACCAGCACCCCGCAATTACCGGGTTTACCCGGAAACCGGTATTGAACCTCCAGTGAATAATTTTCATAAACTGAATCGGTGATCAGATGACCGGGTGGTGTTCCCAGGCTAACCAATAAACCGTTGCGTACGATAAAAGGATTAATTGCAATAGAATCGCTATCCATGGCAGGGACATCGACATGCCAACCGTTAAGGTTATCACCATTAAATAATGAAATCGTATTTGTTCTTCGATCCTGTTCTTTTCGGAACGAACACGACCATGCTAATGTTGAACACAGAATAATAATTTCAAAAGCAAGCTTAACAGATTGTTTCATACTTCACAGATTAGATCACTTTATTTAACAAGGTAGTATTGGATTTTTGCAAACTCAATTTCCAGTAAACTTATTCGTCACCTTTTTGTACTTGCATGGACTTAACCATTACAGTACCTTTGAACGAGGCGATGGAGTACGCCTTTAACCGCCTGTTGGCTGATAACTCCTACCCCTTTATTTATTCATTCATACTAATGATTGAGTTATGCGATTACTATTCATAATCGGGGCAGGTGGATTTATCGGTACGGTTGCCCGCTACCTGTTTCAGCAAGGCATCAGCAAACTTTTACCTGTACTATTTCCATTCGGTACCCTTTTGGTAAACCTGACCGGATGCTTCCTGATCGGTGTGATTTATGCATTGTCTGAACGCTGGAACATCCTGACACCCGAATGGCGACTCTTTTTAACCACCGGTATTTGCGGAGGTTTCACAACCTTCTCAACTTTTTCTTATGAAACGTATAACCTGATCCGGGAAGAACAATATGTTTATGTTTCGCTATACATCGGTATCAGTGTACTGGTTGGCCTTGCTCTTACATTTCTCGGCATCCTTTTAATCCGATCATTATGAAACTGGAACGCGATTCAAAACTCCTGAGAATTTTCCTGGGAGAACTCGACAAATACCGGGGCACCCCGTTGTATGAAGCACTCGTTCTTGCTGCCAAAAAAGAAGGCATTGCAGGTGCTACCGTTTTTCGTGGCATACTTTCCTATGGGGCCAGCAGCCGGATTCATGCGAGTAAATTGCTTGACCTGTCGGCTGATTTACCCATTATTGTTGAAATTGTTGATACTCATGAAAAAATCAATTCCTTTTTACCAATAGCCGATAACATGATCGAGGAGGTTGGATGCGGGGCTTTAATTACGATTGAAGCAGCTGAAGTTATCAGGTACAAGACCAGAAAATAAACACTCAGCCAGTTTATTACTCTTGTGTATTTAACCAGCTTACTTTCAATTCCGTACGATGCTCTTGCCCGATAATGTTGCGGTATAAATCAGGTCGTCTGGCTTTGATGTAACGATTACCCCCTGCCTTTGTAAGTGCATCCGGTGTTAGCGTGGCCTTTACCCAATCATCTCCCAGTTTACGGCATTCGACCAGGATGCCTCCGAATGGATCAAGAATCATGGAGCAGCCATTTTTTAATTGATCTTCATCCATACCGATCGGGTTAGAAAAAACAACATATACCCCATTATCATAGGCCCGTGCCGGCAACCACCGCATAAGCCATTCTCTTCCTTTCAGTCCATCGAATTCTGCGCGCAATGCTTCCGGATTAAGTTCGCGGTTAATCCAAAGCTGAGGATCAACAAAACCTGCTCCGGGCCGGGAAGAGGGCGTGCACATGGTAACATGCGGCATAAATATGATTTGTGCACCCAACAAGGCAGTTGCCCGCACATTTTCTACAATGTTATTATCGTAACAAATCAGGATGCCGCACTTCCATCCGTGCAGTTCAAATGTAGTATACGAATTACCCGGTGTTAAATACGGGCTGATAAACGTATGGAGTTTGCGATGTTTCGCGATCACGCCATTACCGTTAACACATACATAGGAATTGTAAACATTATCCTGTAAATCTTTTTCAAATAAGCCCGCCAGCAAGGTGATGTTATGCCTTGCGGCAATACCTATTAATTCCTGCGTACTCTTCCCATGCGGAATAAATTCAGCTACTTCCACTAGTTGTTCCTTCGTTAGCTTACGGGCAAACGTATAACCACTGACGGAACACTCATGAAATGAAATAACCTGTACTCCCTGGCGCGAGGCTTCTCCGGCAATACGGTCAATAACCTGAAGATTATAATCTTTAACTCCATTATGACATTCGAACTGAACGGAAGCAACAATAATGTTTTGCATATAATCTCAATTACGGATACACCTCACTCCAGGCTAATCGTGTACAGCGGCCGATGCAGTTGCTTCAGCTTCTCTTCAGGCATCTTGATCACCTTGCGGTCGTACGTCATCAGCCCATTGGTTTCTATTTCCACATCGGTGGTTTGAGTGTATACCGCTGCTGACATGCCCAGACGGATTAAGTGCTCAAACCGGTTAATGAAGGATTCATATTTGCTCAGCAATTCTTCACGGGTAGAAAAACTCTGGTATCCCCAGTTGTCTTTGGCTTGCCAGGTGTGGCCTTCGAGGGGAAGACCGAGTCCTCCATATTCACCCAATACAATGATCTGCTTTGAACCAAACAACTTCGGATCGGGAATTCCGGGATCCGGGTAATTATGAAAATCAATGATATGCCCAACATAATGAAAATTGCCTCCACTGGCGCTGTTGACCAGTCTTGACGGATCATACTGCATCGTCCAAGTAGTGATCTCCTCTGTTTTAAATTGTCCCCAGCCCTCGTTGAACGGTACCCACACTACAATGGAAGGGAAATTGTAATTCGCATCCATAATGGCTTTCCATTCATTCTTATAAATCTGTTCTGATTCCAAAGTCCGCTCTTTATCGGTGGCAATGCCAATGATACCTGGTCGTGAATCCCAACGATTGCCCATATCCCCGCTGGGCATATCCTGCCACACCAGCATGCCAAGCCGGTCGCAGTGGTAATACCACCGGGCAGGCTCCACTTTTACATGCTTGCGGATCATGTTAAAGCCCATGGATTTGGTTTTCTCGATATCAAACTTCAGCGCTTCATCAGATGGAGCAGTGTACAATCCATCCGGCCACCAGCCCTGGTCGAGGGGGCCATATTGAAAAAGGAATGTATTATTCAGCATCATGCGTTGAACTCCGTTGCCATCGGTGGCCATCGAGATCTTGCGCATAGCGAAGTAACTCTTCACTTCATCAATCACTTTGCCTTTACGAATCACAGCAATCCGAAGACCATAAAGATGAGGTTGATCAGGCGACCATAATTTTGAATTATCCATCGACAGCTCGGCCGGATCGTTAGGATTCACTACTTGTTCGGCTATTCGATCAGGACCATCATAAGCAGTAACTTTTACCTGGTCTCCCGGTTGCAGTTGAATGACGGATGCTTTTATTACTACAACCTTCTTATCAACATCGGGTGTATGATGAGAAGAGGCGATATAAGTTTTAGGAACTGCTTCGAGCCATACGGTCTGCCAGATGCCGGTTACGGGTGTGTACCAGATGCCTCTCGGTTTATTAACCTGTTTGCCCCTGGGTTGCGGACCATCATCCGATGGATCCCAAACGCGAACAACCAACTCCTGCTGGCCCGATTTTTTTACCTGGCTGGTGATGTCGAAGGAGAATGGATCGTACCCTCCCTTATGTTCCCCCACCCTGACTCCGTTTACCCATACTTCGCATTGCCAGTCGACTGCACCAAAGTGTAATAATAAGTTTTGCCCTCTGAATGCAGATGGAACAGTAAACGATCGTCTATACCAGAGGGCATTATCCTTCCCTGGTGTTTTCCCTACTCCTGACAGCGCAGACTCTACGGCAAATGGAACCAGAATTTTACCATCAAATGCAGTTGGCTTCAGTTCACCTGTGGGTTTAATGGCATAATCCCAAAGTCCGTTCAGGTTCATCCATTTATCGCGTACAAGTTGTGGTCGCGGGTATTCTGAGTGCACAAGATCCGGGCTAACCTGGCTTGCCCAGGGCGTTGAAATTTTTCCTTCAACCATTTTCCAGGATGTTGCCTGGGCATAAGAAGAAGTTGTAATAATTAAGGCACTGAAATAGGCTAACAGGGATTTCATACGTATCAGGTTGGTCTTGCTAAACTAACTCAAATTCCCTGTAACTACATTGATTTTTACGTCATCGGCAGGATGATCTTATTGGGTGAAGGCACTTTTGTTTTTTGATTAGTGAAACCTCGTAAGGAATTAATCCAACCAGAATTCATCCTTCCATACTTCGGTGACTTCAGGCATTTTGTGATGCTCTTCACAGGTGGCCAGTTGATTGGGTGTAGCAACTTCCTGGATGGCATTAAAAAGAACCCGTTCTTCAAACCGAATATGCTGTTCGAGTTCCTCTTCAATCCGGCTTAATGTAACTGAAATTTCGTCTGTCGATTCAAACAGTTGCCGGAGTCGTCTGTGCTCATCAATAGCTTGCAGGACCCTGGGATCATCTGCACCAAGAATCGGAAACACATACTTCTCTTCCAATTCGAAATGAGGTACCAGGTAGAGTTTCCAGAACCAATCGGTATAGCGCTTAATGCGTTCCGGCTCCACTTTTCTACGGAATCCTTCGCGTATTTTGAAACACAGCAATAATCCAAAATGGTGATCGCGGCTTAACGGCTGAAGGGAAGGATGACGTTTGATGGGCTGTGGCATAACCGGTTGGTGAGTATAAAGGTAAAGACCCGAAAGCAATTTGACGTTACGAACCAACTAAATACGAACGTAATTTTATGTATTTTGAAACCATTAGCGCTCCACGGAATTGTCCATCAAACCTAAACTCAGCCAGTTCGATCTCACCATGATTGTGGTGAGCCTGGTAATTGGCATGGGCATTTTTCGCACACCGGTCGAAGTAGCACAAAAAGCCGGGATGCCCCTGATTTTTTTCCTGGCGTGGATCATGGGAGCCATCATCAGTTTGTTTGGTGCCCTTACGTTTGCCGAAATCGGTTCACGCTACCCGGTGGCTGGAGGTTACTACCGCATCTTCTCCCATTGTTACCATCCGGGCTTTGCATTTATGGTAAACTGGATGACCGTTATATCCAATGCAGCCTCTACCGCCAGTGTGGCTATCATTGGTGCCGAGTATATTCAGCCCATCCTGCTGCCGCAAATGGATTCTTCCACAGCCATTAAAATCATCACATTATCATCCATCGCGTTTCTATATGCCATTAACTTAGCCGGCATCAAGATGAGTGCGCGCATTTTGAATGTGCTGATGATGATTAAGATTGCCCTGATTATCATGCTGATTGTAGCTGTGTTTGCCGTGCCAACTCCTTCTGCTGGACACTTTTCACTCAACGGTTCAGGTGAATTCAACTGGCTTCATGCTTTCTGGCTTTGCTTCGTGCCGGTATTCTTTACCTACGGAGGATATCAGCAAACGATGAATTTCGGTGGGGACATTCCCGATGCAGCCCGAAAGATGCCACGGGCCATCTTCTACGGTATTGCCATCATATTGGCTTTATACCTGCTCGTGAACTATTCGTATGTTCATGTGCTGGGTTTTGAAGCCTTGAAGAACACCCAGACACTGGCGGCAGATGTTGCGCGTGTCTTGCTCGGTGATTACGCGTTTAAGGGAATTGCCATCATTATGTTTTTCTCCGTAATGGCGTATGTCAATGCTTCGATTATGTCGAATCCGCGGGTGTATTATGCCATGGCTGAAGACCGTGTTCTACCTGCAGTTTTCAAAAAAGTGAATACCAAAACCCAGGTGCAGGAGTTTGGGGTCACCATTTTTGTAGTGTTTATTATCCTTACCTTATTCTTTTCATCCTCCTTTGTTCAGGTGCTTGGCTATGTGATGTTCTTCGACTCAATAAGTCTCATCACCGCATCAGCTGCCATCTTTATCCTGCGTAGTCGTGCGAAAAAATCGGGCGATCCACAGGATATCTACAGCATGAAGGGGTATCCGTGGATGCCCGCATTCTTTATTATTGTTTATGCCCTTGTTAACATCAGTGTGATGGTATCTAACCCACAGGGCTCCTTCATCGGATTCCTCCTCTTCCTCTCAGGGTTGCCGCTTTATCTTTTATTACGCAAACTCATCAAATAATTAATATGGAACTGAGTTACATCCTAAACGAACTGGGTGAAGAACGCGAACACTATTTCAATGCGGTTTCTCCCCCTATTGTGCAAACCAGCAACTTCACCTTTAAGACAGTTGATGAATTTCGCTGGGCCCTTGCTAATGAGTATGACGCAATTCTTTATTCACGTGGCAACAACCCAACGGTTGATATTCTCCGCAAAAAACTGGCCGCCCTCGATGGTGCAGAAGATGCGCTCGTATTCGGGAGCGGCATGGGGGCCATTACCATTCCGGTGCTGGCCCTACTTCAACAGGGCGATCATGTGGTGAGCGTAGCCAAACCCTACAGCTGGACAATAAAAATGTTCGACCGCATGTTGCCGAAGTTCGGTATAACGACTACGTACATTGATGGAACACAAATCGGGAATTTTGAAAAAGCCATTCAACCCAACACACGGCTTATCTACCTGGAATCACCCAATTCATTCACCTACGAACTGCAGGATCTTGAAGCCGTTGCGGCCCTCGCGAAAAGCAAAGGCATCTATACCATGATCGATAACAGCTATTGCGGTCCGCTTATTCAGCCAGCATACAAAATGGGCATCGACCTGGTGGCTCAGACTGCAACTAAATTTATTGGCGGACACAGCGATGTGGTGGCCGGTGTGGTAACGGGATCAAAAGTGTTGATTAAAAAAATATTCGATGCCGAATTCCTGAACATTGGTGGCAACATCTCCCCGTTCAATGCGTGGCTGCTCATTCGTGGACTACGTACACTTGAATTGCGCATGAAACGCGTATGCGAGAGCACGAAGAAAGTAGTGGCCTGCATGGAACAACATCCGAAAGTTGAAAAAATCATTTTTCCATTTCACCCCTCTTTCCCTCAATATGAGCTGGCGAAAAAGCAAATGAAAGATGCCGGAGGTTTGTTCAGCATAGTACTGAAGGTTAAAACCCTGAAGGAGGTGGAGTTATTCTGCAATTCACTTAAGCATTTCCTTATGGCCGTATCGTGGGGCGGGCATGAATCGCTGGTGATCCCTTCAGCCGTTGGTATTAAACCGGAAGAATTTGATCCCACCAACGAACGGCACCGCCTGGTGCGGTTATATGTCGGGCTCGAAGATCCGGATTACCTGATTGAAGATTTAAAGCAGGCGCTAAACAATTTGAACTAAT
>JALOMY010000282.1 GCA_025455225.1 Cyclobacteriaceae bacterium
GGACATGGTGGATACAGCCTGTTAGGCGTTGCAGCGTTCGCAGCAATGGCATTTTACCTGTATCGATTAGCAACACAAAAGAATTAATTAGAGAATTGAGTGATAAAAAGTCTCCGGTATTACCGGAGACTTTTTATTTATATGTATTGTAGCGTTAACTCAATAGGAGATATCAATTATTTCCTTCAGTGCATTCATTGCCGTTTCTTCCGATTCATTGATCTTACCATCGGCATGAACGATGTCATACATGTCGGAATAGATTTTGTATTTCTGAGCGTATTTTACTTTTGGAAATTGCTTAAACGTATCGATAAAGATGGGTTTAAACTGATCCGGTTCGAGGTCGCTGTATAACCGTATAGTTTCCACCAGTTGCTTTTCATGATCATCCCGATCCGGGAACAACTTCTTCATTTTCTCCAGGATAATTTCCTTTTCCTGAGGATGGAAATCACCATCGGAATAGGCAATATAAACGTAGAGGAAAAGAACAAAATCCGGGAAGTTTGTATGGATAATCATAGGTTGTTCAATTGACATCCAAGTTAAACCAAGGCGGTTATTTGCCAAAATGGATAAAAACAAAAAGGCCTCATCCGCGATGAGGCCTTTAGTTTATCCATGAAATGGCATTACATCATTCCACCCATGCCTCCGCCAGGCATAGCCGGAGCTTCTTTTTCTTCCGGAATTTCTGAAACTACGGCTTCGGTAGTTAACAGAAGACCGGCAATTGAAGCTGCGTTTTCAAGTGCAAGACGGGCTACTTTCGTAGGATCAATGATACCTGCATTGTAGAAATCTTCAAACTTGTTATCACGGGCATTAAATCCGTAATCTTTCTTTCCTTCGCGTACCTTGTTGACGATTACAGATCCTTCCTGGCCTGCGTTCTCAGCAATCGTGCGAAGCGGAGACTCAAGAGCAAGGCGCACAATGTTAACACCCGTTTCCTGATCTTCATTGTCTGTATCAACTTCTTTCAGTGCTTCGATAGCGCGTACATAGGCAACGCCACCACCCGGAATTACACCTTCCTGAACAGCAGCGCGGGTTGCATGAAGGGCATCGTCTACACGGTCTTTCTTCTCTTTCATTTCAACTTCAGTGGCGGCTCCTACATAGAGGATAGCAACACCACCGGAGAGTTTCGCAAGACGCTCCTGGAGTTTCTCTTTATCGTAGTCGGAAGTAGTTGTTTCAATCTGAGCCTTGATCTGGTTGATCCGGCCAGTGATATCGGCTTTCTTACCGGCTCCGTTTACAATGGTTGTATTGTCTTTGTCGATGTTAACTTTCTCAGCACGTCCAAGCATATCCAATGTTGCATTCTCCAGCTTGAATCCAAGCTCTTCAGTAATAACCTTACCACCAGTTAGAATGGCAATGTCTTCGAGCATGGCTTTTCTTCTGTCTCCAAAACCAGGAGCTTTAACAGCTGCAACGCGCAGGGCACCACGGATTTTATTTACTACCAACGTAGCCAGGGCTTCGCCTTCTACTTCTTCTGCAATGATCAACAGCGGTTTACCAGTTTGAGCAGTTTGTTCCAGTATAGGAAGCAACTCCTTCATGTTGCTGATCTTCTTATCGTAAATCAGGATATAAGGATTATCCAGATCAGCTTCCATTTTCTCCGTGTTGGTCACGAAGTAGGGGGAGAGGTAGCCGCGGTCGAACTGCATACCTTCAACAGTCTTTACTTCGGTTTCTGTTCCTTTAGCTTCCTCAACGGTAATTACTCCGTCTTTGCCAACTTTATCCATGGCATCGGCAATCATATTACCGATGTTTTCATCGTTGTTGGAGGAAATAGTAGCTACCTGTGCTATCTCGCTTGAATCTTTGATTTTCTTGGATTGCTTCTTAAGGCTCTCCACAACTACAGTAACGGCTTTATCGATGCCGCGCTTCAGGTCCATCGGGTTGGCACCTGCGGCTACGTTTTTAATACCATGATTGAAAATTGACTGGGCAAGAACGGTTGCAGTAGTAGTACCATCACCGGCAGCATCAGCGGTTTTGGAAGCAACTTCTTTAACCAGCTGGGCACCCATGTTTTCAATTGGATCTTTTAATTCAATTTCCTTGGCCACGGAAACACCATCTTTTGTAACGGTAGGAGCTCCGAATTTTTTGTCAAGGATAACGTTGCGGCCCTTAGGACCTAAGGTAACTTTCACGGCATCAGCCAGTTTATCTACACCTTTTTTAAGTCTGTCGCGTGCAGATGTATCGAATGTTATTTCTTTAGCCATAGTAAATTGGATTTAAGGATTTTGTTTAGATGATTCCGAAAATGTCTGAGTTCCTCATGATGAGGTATTCTTTGCCGTCAATGGTAATTTCTGTACCAGAATACTTACCATACAATACCTGATCACCAGGTTTTACGGTTACGGGCTTATCTTTTAAGCCTTCACCAACAGCAACTACTTTTCCTTTTTGTGGTTTTTCTTTGGATGAATCCGGAATGTAAAGTCCGGAGGAGGTTTTTGTTTCAGCTTCAGCGGGTTCTATCAGTACCCGGTCTTCATTGGGTTTGAAGTTGATTTTTGCCATATCAGATATGCATTTTAAGGTTTAACAAATTGTCACACTCCGCTTATCACGATTTATGCCAAGTAGCTTTCATAGTCGGAAAATGCACTTTTTAATACCAAAATGTCAGTTTTTTGGAATTCTGTCGGGCAACAGAACAGCCGGGCTGGACAAGAATGATCGAATTGTCAGTATTCGTGACACGAACCCTGACAGGTTTAAATAGGAAAGGTTGAAATCAATTGTTGAAAACATTAAATTTTAGGTCAAAAAGAGGAAAATGGAGAAACTACCGAACGATTGGATTACTCAAGGGTTGATTGATTTTGAATACAAAAAGTATATCGTGCTGGCGTATCTGAAACAGGTAAGGCAGTCATTCGATCGGGTTGAGTTATATCCCTACATGGCAGACCTGGTCTTTCATTATCGAAACCTGTTGGCAATCAAAGAAAACAAAGCTTTAATCCGGGAGTCCTTTCCAAAAGAACTGTCACTTGAAGATTTTAATAAATTAGAACTGGTTTACAGGCAGTTAATCAATGATGATTCAGTGATGTCTGAACTGGAATCGATCATTGAATTTGCGATTCCTCAATTCAAAGACTCCCTGCAGGAAGGTTCAGTTATTTATGAATACGTTGAATCACAATGTGAAATTTCACCCGTAGGGGTAACCCCGCTTTACGCAAAGGAGGGTTATTTGTTCGTCACTCAACCACCTCAGCAAGAGACCCAGGTTTACCGGTACCAGATGAGTATTTTCGAAGGCGTGCAGGAACAGTTAAGAAGTCTGAATACTGTTTTTATCGATACCATGCCGAAATCGTCCGTAACTACGTACGAAAGCATCAAACTGGGTCTGATCAGAAGATTTCGCGACATGCCCAATCCGGCAACTTACCTGGTTGTTTCGAAAATGAAATTTCCATTCAATCAAACCTTGATGCCGGTTGTGAAGCGATTATTTGTAAAGCACATTTCAGAAGCTGCATAAAAAAAGCCCCGTTTTGGGGCTTTTCATTTGAATAATTTCTATTGTTTATTGTTCGTTCTGATCTTGTTCATTGCCCTGTTGTGGTTGTTCTTCACTGGCTGGGGGAGTAATTGGGGTAGTCGGAGCAGCTTGCTCACCTGCTTTTTCCAGGATCTCATTATTATCACTGCTGGTTGGAGTAACCATATTGGTAGAAAGTACCATGGTAAGAACCATAATGGTAAGTACAAATCCCCAGGTCAATCGCTCCAGTAAATCTCCGGTTTTCTTTACCCCGATAATATTTGAAGCGCCTGAACCACCAAACTGGCTGGAGAGTCCACCTCCTTTTGCATTTTGAGCCAGGATAACCAGTATTAGTAAAACACAAACGAAAATGATGATTCCAACGATGAACGTAAACATACTACTTCTTTAATTCCTCAATTTGAG
>JALOMY010000283.1 GCA_025455225.1 Cyclobacteriaceae bacterium
CAGTTGAAACGAATCTTTACGATAGTAACGGTAAACAACTTTTTACTTCGACTGAAAAAGTTAAACTCACACCTTCATCGGTTACCAGTTTGAAAATTAAAGCTCTTCAGAACTGGAAGTTGAACAAAGGCGTTCAGTTCGTTTTGATCCGGGTGCGGGGTCAGCGTGGAAATATACTGAGCACGAATACCTATTGGATGGAGAGCAATAATGATTTCACTTCCCTGAACAACATGAGTGAATCGCAACTATCGTTGTCGGCACAATTAAACACCATGATGGAAGGTAAATGCTACTTCACCGTTCAGGTAAAGAATACCGGCAATCAGTTGGCATTCTTTAACCGGTTACAATTGCTTGATGAAGCCGGAGAAGAGATACTTCCTTCTTATTGGACAGATAATTACTTAACACTTAAACCCGGTGAGCAGCAGGTTGTAACGGTGTGGATTGATCATTATGTTCCATCACCGGTTGAGGTGAAGGCATATGGATGGAATGTAAAACCGGTAATCACTAAAATTACCAGACCCTGACTATCTTCACTATTCCGTGATCGAATAATACAGGTTGTAAATTTTATGTTGTTGATAGGTACCTGTGGTGGGTTCGCTGGTAGAAATCATTAAACTAACCAGGTAATTTCCGGGCAAAGCATTTGCCGGAACAACCACCTTTCGCGTAATGGTGTAGTTACCTTGTTTTGTAAACTCCGAAATATTCCAGCAAAACGAGGGTACATCCAGGTTGAGCGATAATTTGGTTAGATAACCGCATGCTGGCTGGGTAGCTGTTGCAGTTATATATAACGAATCCAATCGTGATACATGAATCGGATCTTCGGAATTGGCAAAGCGGGCTTTCACCGATTGCTTACCATTCGATAATGTGAGTTCACCAAATGAATCACAGGCAGTTGATCCGGTACAGACACAAGTTTTCGTATTCGATTCAGGCGCTTTGCTCAGTGAAGGATTTTCGGTTTCACATTGGATGAAGAATACCCAAAACAGAAGCAGCAGATATAAAGGGAGTTTTCGATTAATTGAATAAAAACGGATCATTAATCATGAATTTGGTTTTCAAAGTAGCAGGTTGATAACAGACTGAATGTGATTTTTGTCACGCACGGATTATGGATCAGCTGTTGAATTTTAGTGAAGTTGGGAACGATCACACTAAACTGCTTTCTTTTTTTAGGATTATTCACGTATTTCAGATTCATTATTAAGAAGATTCCTATGAAGCCTATTATTTCAGCCTTGCTCAGTTTACTTATTGTTTCATACATTCAGGCCGATGCTCAATCAATACCCGAGGGTTATGTCTCGCTTTTTAACGGGAAAGACTTTACCGGGTGGAAGGTACCGGCCGGAGATAATGGGCATTGGAAAATCCTGAATGGCGTGATCGATTACGATGCGCAAAGCGAGGCTAAAGACGGTAAGGATTTATGGACTGAGAAGTCCTATAAGGATTTTGAGCTACTGGTGGAATGGCGCATTACCTCTACGCCCTATAAAAATCCAGGGGTTCCCATTGTATTGCCAAGCGGTTTACACAAGAAAGATGAAAATGGTAAACCAATTACCATCGTAGTACCCGATTCAGATTCCGGTTTGTACCTGCGTGGTTCATCAAAAAGCCAGGTAAATATTTGGTGCTGGCCAATCGGATCGGGTGAAGTATACGGTTACCGCATGGATGACAAAATGCCGCCTGAAGTAAGGCGTGGCGTAACCCCGACAACCAATGCTGATAAAGATATTGGAGAATGGAACCAATTTAAAATCACCATGAAGGGCGACCGCCTTACTGTTGAACTGAATGGCATTACGGTGATCAGCAATGCCCAACTGCCGGGCATTCCCGAAAGCGGACCGATTGCACTGCAGCATCATGGAGCCAAACGAAACGGAGAATGGGTGAGCCCGCCCAGTTTGGTTCAGTTTCGGAACATCATGATCCGTGAATTATAATCGTAAAATTCATGAATGCTTAATAACTATACATTAGTTAAATAAAGGTCGCTATGAAAACCGTCAACATTTACCTTCTTTTTAATGGTCAATGCGAAGAAGCCTTTCGGTATTATGAGCAGGTATTCAATAAAAAAATTGAAACCATCAGCCACTTTGGCGACATGCCCCCACAACCCGGCCAAACCTTATCGGAAGAAGATAAAAGAAGGGTGATGCACGTCACATTGCCCATCAGTGCAGAAACCCGGTTGATGGCAAGCGACAGCAATTCGAATGCAGGTGATGTACTATTCGGTAATAATTTCTCCGTATCCATTGATTGTTCCGGTAGGGAAGAAGCTGACCGTTTCTACAAAGCGTTGGCGGCCGGAGGTAAAGAAGTTATGCCCATGGCCGATACCTTCTGGGGTGCCTACTTCGGTATGCTAACGGATAAGTTTGGAATCAACTGGATGATCAACTACGATCGGCCACAATGAAAGCAACAACAATAAAACCACAAACCATTGATGATTACCTGAAAGGTTATCCGCCTGTTGTACGAAAAAAGCTTCAGGAAATAAGGCAGGTCATTCGAAAGACAGCACCCGCGGCCGAAGAGTGCATAAGTTACCAGATGCCAACGTTTAGGTTGCATGGAAACCTGGTGCATTTTGCTGCGTGGAACGATCATATCGGATTCTATCCCATACCTTCCGGCATCAAGGCTTTTGAGAAAGAACTTTCTGTTTATAAGCAGGGAAAAGGTTCAGTTCAGTTTCCCTTGAATGAACCCATGCCTCTTAAACTCATTGCTAAAATTGTTGCCTACCGGGTGCGTGAGAATACCTTGAAAGCTGAGCTTAAGTTAAAAGCCAGAAAGAAATGAAGCCTTAATCAATTGGATCCGGTTAATTGTTTTAGGATTAAAAGTGGTCTGATCTTTATATTCAATCCTTCCGTCTCATTGCATAAGATTAAACTTAATGAATTCAGACAAATCATGGCAACCCCCTCATAATCATTTTAAACCAGAACCTAACAATGAAACCTGCAGAGAAAGTAAGGATAACCATTGAAACCCGTATTCAGGCACCGGTTGAATGGGTATGGAAATGTTTTACTGAACCTGAACACATTATCCATTGGAATAATGCTTCAGATGACTGGCACACACCGAAAGCCATGAATGACCTCAAACCCGGAGGCCGGTTTTGTTATACTATGGCTGCACGCGATGGAAGCGTGCAATTTGATTTTGAGGGAACATATTCGGAAGTAAGGCAGCATGAAGTCATTGAATACATCCTTGATGATGGCCGAAAAGTTCAAGTTCGGTTTACTGCAGAAAATAGTCAGGTACATGTTGTTGAAACATTCGAAGCAGAAACGATACATCCGCCAGAAATGCAGCGCGAAGGCTGGCAAGCTATATTAAACAATTTCAAGGCCTATGTCGTGAAAAAATGGGAAGTCCAAAACGTAAAATGAAAAGCCCGGTTTTTGAAATTCAGAGATCTGACGAATGGATGGTTTAAGTATTCCGTACAAACGTCACGACTTCCTAAGAATCGGGTGAAATTCTGGCAGATTTACAATCAATGCTTCCGGAAGTAAAAGTCAATTTTGACCTGGAGGACTGTGATCATATTCTGCTGGTTGCTGGAATGCGTCATTGGATTGATTTCGTTCAGGATTATTTGTTGGCCAATGGTTACGTATGCGAAATGTTGGATTAATTACAGACACTTTATACGGATCGCTTAAACGATAATTTGTATGGTTTTTGATTTGGGTATCTTCATCAAACGCAACTTCTCATTAAACAACCTTAAGTACGTTCGGACTTACGGAATTTCGTAAACGTATTGGAATACCTTGGCAGTTCCCTGATCAATCAAGCGGATGGTTACTTCATGTGCGGATTTATGCCAACCTGTTTAAATCAACGATTGCTCATTCAATCGGTAAGCTGACCGCTTACATAATTCCGGTGCTGGTGAAATACC
>JALOMY010000284.1 GCA_025455225.1 Cyclobacteriaceae bacterium
TTTATTTTTTAACTCAGCCTTACCCGTCATCTTCATGTACGAGTCACAGTAATTCGTGTTATGAACATATATGGTATCCGGTGTGCCCCATCCATCCATGTGGTTGAACGTGTGATTGCCTACTGCATGCCCTTCCTTTAAAATTCTTCTGAATACTTCCGGGTGCTTCCTTACATTATCGCCAATGCAAAAGAAAGTTGCTTTGATTTTGTACTCGTTCAGCACATCCAGCACAAATTCAGTTGGGCCGTAGACCGGGCCATCATCAAACGTGAGGAAA
Organism: Cyclobacteriaceae bacterium; assembly: GCA_025455225.1. GTDB lineage: Bacteria > Bacteroidota > Bacteroidia > Cytophagales > Cyclobacteriaceae > UBA2336. Next base: position 281 of record JALOMY010000284.1, read on the forward strand.
ATTTCTTTGTCCGAAGTTTTAATCCTCCAGGTGAGTTCTGGAAAGATCCAGGGCAGAAAAAATGGAACACGTGTAAGCATGGGTGTTTATCCTACCCGGCATGATAACAAGGTAATATCATCCCGGTAACCATTTCTTCCTTTGAACTCATCCAGGGAAACAATGATATCATCGTGAATGGTGCGCATGTCTTTCAAACGGGTAGCTGGGTTGTTGAAATACGCCATCAGCCGATCAACACCATATTCTTCACCAGCTTCATTTACGGTCTCGGTTAATCCATCGGTATAGCAAAACAACCGGAACTGATCGAGGTCGGTGATGAACCCTTCGTTAATAAACGGAAGAGGATGCATGGCCCCCAGCACGGTAGAACCGTCTTCGAGTAAACGCACGCCATGTTTCTTATCGCATAAGATGGGCGGGTTATGTCCTGAATTAACGTAAACGAGGGTCTTTAAACTAATATCGTAAATGCAGGCAAAGCAGGTGATGAACTTCTCCCCTTTCGCATTCTCCAGTACCTGGAAATTCAGGGCTTCCACTACATCGCGCAGATTGGGTGTTTGCCTTAATAAAGTTCTTAACGAAGCCTGGAAGTTTGACATCATCAACGCAGCCGGGATTCCCTTTCCGCTCACATCAGCCACACACAGCAGAAACTGGTTTTTGTTGATCGGGATGTAATCGTAATAATCCCCGCCAATCATATCGTGGGGCAGGTAGCTGGCTTCCACATTCAGAAAATCCGTGTTCGGTAATTTTTCAGGAAAGAGAAACTGCTGCACATCGCTGGCGATTTCCAGTTCCTTGCGAAAGGCCTCCTGTTCCAGTTGCTTGCGCGCCAGCTTCTTGTTTTCAATGGCCACAATAATGATGTTGCTTAGTGCCTGGATGAATTTCAGGCTATCGTCTCCATACTTGCCATCGTGATGATGATCGCCAATAAAAACCAGGGCCAGCGTATTATCCTTATGCGTTACGGGAACCACGATATCAAACTCACTGAATTCGGTTTGCTCAAAATCGCGCAGTGTACAGATTGACCGGACTTCCTTAAAGCAATCGGGAAGCTTTGTTTTAAGGAACGAATATTGGGTACCAAAATTTACTTTGCAATTCCACACGTCATCGAGCACAAACAAACCAAGCTTTTTGATTTTCAAATTCGACCGAAGCGTGAAGTTGTAAATCTTGTAGAGGTATTCTTCAGGCACATTGTTATTGATGGCCTGGGTTACTTCCAGGAGGGAGTTGAGCTCGAGCTCTTTGATTTCGTACCGGTTCTTAAGAGAGGTTGTCGGCATACGTGCCTTAAAGGTACAGCTTATTCGTGTTTAATAAATGATTAAACCCTTCTTCCCTTCCATTCGGCTTGTAAAAAATTGGCTGTCAGGCCAAAGAAAATTACATACAAAGGATAAACGACCTGAAGCATGAAAAATGATGGAAGTGAGAATGAATTTGAAAAGAATTTCTGAACTCTCACCAGGAAAATTCCCTCCAATAAAACTTTGCCCAACAATAGTACTATGGCAACGGGCCATGCAATGAGCCCTGCAAATGACAATGGGATTAGCCCGATAACGATTGCATGAAAGAGAAAAAGAAAGACGGCCAGTAAACCTGAAAACCCGATACCCTGAACGTTCCACTTACCGGCCCAGCGAATGCGCTGGTTCATAAACTGTTTCCACGAAGAAGCCGGTGATGACGTAACAACACTTCCCTTACGTAAATTAAAACGAAGGCTTCCCGGAAAGGAACGGTGGATCTTACGCATCATGAATTCATCGTCACCCGATGGAATGCCTTCATTGCCTTCAAATCCGCCTACCTCGCGGAATGCGTTCTTCCGGTACGCCAGGTTCGCGCCATTGCACATAACGGGAATGCCCTGCGCAAGAAGGGCCGCGCCCGATCCGACAAGCGAAGCAAATTCAAGTTGTTGCATATCACCAATCAAAGTACCATCGCTGCCCAGGTTTACCGGCCCCGCCACGAATTGCACTCCTTCCTCAAAGCAGGCAGCCACACTGCTCAACCATGAGGGTCCCACCCGGCAATCGGCATCTGTTGTTATGATGATCTCTCCTTTCGCTTCCTCAACTCCCAGTGTAATGGCTTGCTTTTTTCCGCTGGTTGTTGTCAGTCGAAGTAACCGAATGGGAAAATCCTTATGCCTTTCCTTCCAGTGATTCACGCGTTGTGTCGTTTCATCTTCCGAGTAATCATCAACCACCAGGATTTCCAATTGATTCATCGGATAATCCTGTTTGAAGAGATCATCCAAAAGTGTAGTGATGTTGGCTTCTTCATTCCGCACCGGAACGATCACGGAAATAACTGATTTTCGATTTGAACCTGAGGAAGGATTGCCGGCTTTAATCCAACCCTGGATCAGGAATGAAACCAGTATGTAATAGAACAGGAAAAATAAAAGCACTACGGCAAGCATTCATGCAAGTTGTCATTTTTATCGGAATTCACAGGGCTCAACATCCATCTTGGTCTTGTTCCATAGTTTATGAATCTTTGTGCCTGTTGAGGATTAACTTCTCTTTATTAACTGATCTGCGTGAGTCCATCCATCCAGGAAAAAATCATTCTCGGCCTCGACCCCGGCACGAACATTACCGGTTACGGCATCATCTCCGTATCCGGAAGCCGTGTGAAGCTGATCCAGTTCGGGGTGATTCAACTGGGTAAGACCGGTGAACATGCCCTGAAGCTCAAGCGCATCTTTGAGAAAGTCATTCAACTTATTGAAGAATTTCACCCGGATGAGGTAGCCCTCGAAGCGCCCTTCTTCGGCAAGAACGTACAGTCGATGCTCAAACTGGGTCGCGCGCAGGGCGTAGCCATGTCGGCAGCCTTGTCGCGGGAGATACCGATCGTTGAATACGCACCCAAGAAAGTAAAGCAGGCCGTAACAGGTAACGGAAACGCCTCTAAAGAACAAGTGGCCAAAATGCTGATGCAGGTTTTTCAGATCAAAGAAATTCCGAAACTTCTTGATGCCACCGATGCACTGGCTGTGGCCTTATGTCATCACTTTCAGAAAGGACAAATGAAACTGAAGTCGAAAGGCTGGGAAGGATTCCTGAAAGACAATCCGCAACGGATCAAAGGTTCATAGTCAGCAACACTTCAACAATCCGCTCTGCGGTTTTACCATCCCATAAAGGCGGTACGTTACCCGACTTCCATTTTCCATCGATGATTTGTTTCAACGTTTCGTACATCAGGTCAAAGTCATCCCCGATCAATACATTGGTACCCACCTTGATGGTTTCCGGCCGCTCCGTGTTGTTGCGTAACGTAAGGCAAGGAACATGAAGGTAGGTAGTCTCCTCCTGGATACCACCCGAATCAGTCACTACACCTTTTGCATGCTGAATGAGGTAAATAAATTCCAGGTAGCTGAGGGGTTCCAGCAATTTAATGTTGTTTCCACTCCAGTTCATTTTGTTCAATACATTCCGCGTTCGCGGATGAGCCGGAAAGATTACCGGATGTGTATCCACGCTGATTTCCAGATGACTGAGTATGCTGATCAGCTTATCTCCATCATCTACATTCGAAGGGCGGTGAAGGGTTAACAGGAAATATTCTTTATCCTTCAGGTTAAATTCATTCCAGCAGGCGGGCTGCTTCAACCGGTGCTGGTTATATACCAGTGTATC
>JALOMY010000045.1 GCA_025455225.1 Cyclobacteriaceae bacterium
TTATTGGGCTGATCCGAAAGAGAAAATCATCGGGCTTATTTTTACCAATATCTATGAAACATCCCATTGGAATATCGGTGATAAGTTTGAAGTGTTGACCTACCAGTCAGTAAATGATTGATTTCGATTTCTTTATTCTTGAATCCCGGTAAGCAGGATCGGTAAATTAAAGAATCGGGTCTTGAATCCGTATCCTGCTTTGACCACCTGCTTTAATTAGTTGCATTACCATACAAAGCATTGCTTACCTTTGTAAGATGAACAATTCAGTCATATCCATGAAGCATAACCGGTTATATTCGGCTGCACTGGCCATGGCAGTTTTCACCATCGTGTATAACATGGCGGAGGGTATTGTTTCAACCTGGTTTGGCTATGAAGATGAAGTACTTACACTATTTGGTTTTGGCGTTGATAGTTTCATTGAAATGATTTCCGGTATAGGCATCATGCATATGGTGCTGCGCATCCGGTATCAGCCAAATGGTAACCGCGATAACTTTGAACGTACAGCCTTGCGGATAACTGGAACCGCTTTTTACCTGCTGGTGGCGGGCCTCGTTATTGGGGCAACGGTAGTTGTAATTACAGGCCAGCAACCGGAGACCACATTTTGGGGTGTTGTGATTTCCAGCATCAGTATTCTAATAATGATCGCCTTGATTTATGGAAAAAAGAAAGTTGGTGATGCACTTCAAAGTGAAGCCATTAAAGCCGATGCCAATTGTGCCCTTGTTTGTGTTTACATGTCGATCATTCTTCTGGTTTCCAGTGCCCTGTATGAATTATTTAATTTGCCTTATATCGATGCCGCAGGAACAATGGGATTGGCCTGGTTTTCCTATAAAGAGGGAAAAGAATGTTTTGAAAAAGCATCCACCAACAAGAATTGCGGATGCGAACATCCGTAATGATTCCTCTTCAAAACTAATCGTAGAATTTTGATTTCCGGATAACAACCGGTTTTACAGTAATCTATTATTGCTTCCACTTAATTTTCAATACCAATAAAAACGAGGCCAGCATCAGGGTGATAAAGTTGGCTACGATTACCGGAATATCGCTGCGAAGAAAACCGTAAATCAACCAGAGAAAAACACCCAGGCAAAAAATGGAAAACATCCAAAGGGATAAATCTTTAGTAGAACGGGTGCGCCAGGTCTTTACTACTTGTGGAATGAAAGCAGCTGTGGTGCAAGCACCGGCAATCAGCCCAAGGATTTGAGTGGTATCCATAAAAACGGAATTGATAATACAAAGTAAGGTGTATTTCCCTATTCCGGGTTCAGGATGTAGGATTATCGCTAGTAAATGATGATGATACCGTTTGCACTAATCAGTTTCAGATATCCGATTTCTTTAATTTCAGGTAACTGAAATAATTGAAAAGAAAGACCCATACCAGGGCAATGAGCACCGATTGCCAGCTTACATAATCCCTGATCTCCTGGAAGGCATAACGCGCAAACGGCATCGGTACCAGGTTCATGATGGATTCGAGTGGGAAATACGGAATTATTTGAGGAACATAATCATCCAGGTTTTCCTTAATGATCAATTCTATGAGATACGAATTTAACAATAAGACAATCGTTAATCCGGATCGCTGAATAAGAATACCGAGCATAAGGGCAAATGAGAGAAATGAGAATACTTCCAGGAAATAAGCCGGGAAGAACTGAATGCCTTTAAACATGAACTGGGTATCCAGATGCGGTGAATAGATCAACCCGGTAAATAACGAAATGAAAAATACCAGGATCATGCTGATGGCACTCAACATAAGGTTGGTTCCGATTTTTGAAATCAGAAACTCCGTTCGGCTTAAACCGTCAATAATGTTCTGCCGAACGGTTCGGTAGGTGAATTCATTGGTGATGGATATAACCACCATAATACCCAGCATGATTTTCAATAAGCCACTCGACCACGCCAGGTTCTGCCAGATATCGGGAAAATGATAAAGAGGAATCCGGTTAATGTTAATCGATTGGCCAAACCCTTCGATGGTTCGGGCCAGCCATTTTAAAAATTCCATACCACTGGCCGTGGCTGTACCCAAAGTAAAAAAATACAAGCCCACAATGATCCAGAAGGTGCGGTAATGAATCAGTTTTTTGAAATCGATTTTTAATAGATACAACATAGTCAGCTCATTTTTTCACCGGGTTCATCCGTTGATGAGATTAATGTTCGGATAATATTTCTAAGAATTGTTGTTCGAGGCTCTTCTTCCGGGTTACCAGATGAGAAGCAGTAATGCCTTTCTCAAATAAAAACCGGTTCAGTTCAGTGCCATGGTATCCATCGCGCATCAATACCTGGAAAGAGCCGTTTTCTCTTAGAACAGAAGCCGTTCCTGAAAATGTTAAAAGGATTTCATTCAGATTTTCTATATCTGCATTAACCTCTACAATTACTTCTCCTTGCCCCACATCACCCACCGGGCCTATATGTACTAAACTTCCTTTCTTCAGAATAGCGAAATGAGAGCATACCTTCTGTACTTCATCCAATAAATGACTGGCCAGGATAATGGTCTTTCCCTGACTTGCGATCTTCCGTATGATGGATCGGATTTCGGCAATTCCCATCGGATCAAGACCATTGGTTGGCTCATCCAATATCAAGACCGTTGGGTCATTCAGCAGGGCCGATGCAATGGCCAGTCGCTGCTTCATACCCAGCGAATAAGTCCGGTACTTATCGTCTTTCCGCTCGGTTAATTCCACCAACTCGAGTACCCGTTCAATATTTTCAATCGGGCATTGCTTGATCATGGCATTGAGCTCGAGGTTATGTTGCCCGCTCAGGTAAGGATAAAAAATGGGATGTTCCAGTACTGCCCCGATTTTTCTGCGGATTTGCGGTGTGGGTTTTTCTCCAAACCAGTAAAACGATCCGGATGTAGGATTGGTCACTCCCATTAACATACCTAAGGTGGTCGTTTTACCACTGCCATTAGGACCTAATACACCAAACACCTGACCGGATTGAACTTCAAGGTTGAGTTCATTCACAGCCTTAATGCGACCGAAATGCTTGGTAAGATTTTGTATGGAAAGTACAGTACTCAAGGCCGATATAAATTAATGATCCGTTTACTCCACTTAGATAACCATTTGCCTGTAACTGGTTACAGTTTGGCAAAATAATAACCAGGTTAAGGGGTTACTGGTCTTCTTGGTCGTTCTCCTTACGCTTTGCATTACGCTCAGTGAAAGATTTAATTCGGTTTCCAACATCGGTACTCTTATCGAGTGCATTATACAGAGTAGTAACGTTATTCAGCGATATACTGCCGACCACATCCAGCACATATAAGCTTGATGAATCATTTACCAGGATCACCATACCCGAAGTTTTTCCGGATTTTTCCTTCATATACACATCGAAATTCCGTCCCTGGTAGCGGCTGGTCATAACACTTTCAAAAGCTTCGCTTGTATAATCCTGGGTAAGCCTTTTGTAATCAGCTTGGTTGAATATTGTGCCTTTATCAATCATCAGGAATTTCATTTTCTCAATATCCTTTATCAGTTCATCGAATTCCTTGTCTTCAGTTTGGTTTATCATGCGAAGCGTATTCTGATAAAAGAATAGCGAGAAGGCATTGTCGTATTTTTTCTGAAGACTTTCAGTCGTTTTACTTTGGGCAGTGGCAAGCCAGGAAACTAAAAGTAAAAACAATAATGGGATGGTTTTCATGGTGTAGTATACGGATGAACACGGTTGTGGTTAACGTTAATTAAAACAGAAATCGCGGTACTGTCAAGCGCAGCACCGCGATTCTTGAGCACAACGAGTGCATTAATTCTTTTTCTCTGACTTTTCGTCCATCTTCTGGAGGTTTTCCAAACCACCAACATTCATCTTCTGACCAATTCTGGATACTTGTTTCAAATCAATTTCGCCAAATAAACTCAGCAGCATAAAATCATCGTTACTTCCGGAAAGCATTACCAACTCACTGATTTTGCCCGGGCTCTTTTCCAATACGTAAAACTTCATGTCTTCATCCTTATCCCGAACCGACATCAGCTCTTCGTATTTATTCTGCAGAATGATACCGGAGGCTTCCTTGTACAGGTTTCGGGCATCGCTGGTATTTTCTTTTCCGATAATCCGAAGGCCTTTCAGCTTGCTGATGGCATCGAGCACTTCTTTATCCTCCGGCTTTTCAACTTCCATGTCGGTAAACATGCTGAACATTTTGCTGGAGATGGTTACTTGCGTTGTAAACGATTCATCCGTAGCATACTTATTAAAAAATTTGGTAATCGCCTCGCCCTGTGCATACACTCCCGTACCCAAAGCGACTAAAACAATAAGTGTGATTATTTTTTTCATGATTCTTTATTCCTGTTTATTAAAGTTCTTTTTCTTCTTCTTTGGTTGTAGCCTGGACTTTCTCCCGGGCTTCATTTAACATATTTATCTTTTTAGCTTGCTGTTCTGCCGTACCGAATCCTTTCGAAATCATCAACAAGGCTTTCTTGGTTTCCTCAAAGGCCTGCTTCGGATCTGTATACGTGTCTTCAACTGCAATGGGATCTTCCTGCCGTATTTCCTGGCGAACCAGGTAAATAGCAGCCACTAATACAGTTATGCCTGCAGCAATTCGCATTGCATTGAAAACTAAATACCTGACTTTACCCCTTTGAAGATGAGGTCTCTCCCGGATTTTATTCCTGAGATGGTCATCAAATGCAGGTTGTACTTCTTTGCTTTTTTGACCTTCGAAGTACCGGAACAATGCGGCAGTTTCACGCCATTTTTCAGGAACTTTCTCCTGATTGAAGTACTCACGTAATTGTTGTTCCTCCTCCAATGAGGTTTCACAATCCCAGTACTTCTTCAACAATTCCTCAATTCTACTGGAGTCCATACGCATTGATTTTTAATAACTTTTCCCTTACCGCATTTCTTGCCCGGAACAGGTTTACCTTTACCTGGTTCATATCAAGTTCAAGCGTTTCGCAGATCTCATTGTACGAATACCCTTCCACATCGCGGAGGTGAATAATCTGTCGCTGCTTTTCCGGCAGCGCAGCAATTAACTGGCTTACATGTTGCATACTTTCACCCAATTCAGTTTTTACGTCCGGAGTAACATCGGCATGCTGCACCTCATAACTGGTTTCAATCGGGTATGTTCCTTTACGCTGAATCGACCGAAGCCGGTCCAGTGAAAGATTCTTTGTGATTCGCATGCACCAGGCTTCCATATTCTGAATCTGGTCCATTTGTTCACGGCCGTTCCATACCCTTACCAGCACCTCCTGAACAACATCTTCGGCTTCTGCTTCATTGCCCAACATGCGGAGAGCAAATCGAAAAAGCTTGTTTTTAACAGGAAGTACGCGGTTTTGAAAAGTCTCGAGATTCATTAATCAAAATCCAAATACCAGACGATGAGTCCGGGAAGATGTTACAAACATTTTTTATTTTATTTCACTGCCCGAAAGTTGTGGCTCAGTAATTAAAGCCTTAATCGCCCAAAAATGCTACCTGGCCCGCTTGGCTTTAACCTCCAGAATAAGTTTCATTTCTGCATTTTCAGGTGTAATCAGGGTATAATTACCTTTTCCCTGTTCGGCTAACTGTTGCAGGTTTTTAACTGAAGTACTGGTTTTACCGAAGTTAAAAACGGTGATGAAAATATCTTCCCCTGCAAATTTCCGGACCAGATCATAGGTGGGTTTACCCATCGGGAATTCACCATCGGTTGCCAGGATGATCCGGTTATTGCCGCCCCGTATATAATTTTCATCCGCCACCTTATAGGCCAGCTTAATACCTGCATTTCCATCGGTTTTACCTTCCGATTTTAACTGCTCAATTACGGTTTTAATCTTTTCCTTTTCCGAAAATGAAGTTGGCGGAAGGGCCACTGCGGCTTTACCTGAGTAGGTTATGATGGAGATTTTATCTTCCATTCGCATCATGCTCATCAATTGCAGTACGGACTGTTTCAGTAACGGCAAGCGATCAGGCTGATTCATGGAAGCCGAAACATCCAGTAACAAAACCAGGTTATTGATGGCGTAGCCCTCCATTGAATAAAGATTGGCATCCGGGGCACCTACAAAGACTGTATCAACCCGGTTGATGTAAACGGTGTCGTGTTTAACTGTTTCAACTACGCGGACTTCGGCTGAAGATGGTTTAACCTGTACACTACCCACAGATTGAACCTGAGCAACGGCAGGAACTGCAGGTGCAACAGATGTTTTCGCTATAGCTTGTTCCGGTTCACGGGGAGGTATCGTTTCAAACCAATCTAATTGAACTACTGATTTCAGCAACGGTACTTTTGACAATTCAGCAAACTTATTATAGTTCTCAAGCAGGTTCTGATTGTATTGATAAATCAACTCTGAGTATGGATGCCTTGATCCGGTTGTTTTATTTTGTCGTTTGCTAACCAGGGATTCAGCGTATCGTCTTGAGTATTCGGCAAGATCTTCATAGGGAGAATACGGGCATAAGCCGTTGTTGCGTCCCAGTTTCTGAATTCCGGCAAGGTTCGTATACTCATTCGTGATCAATTCACGCGCAAAGAGATTGATTTGATCAGTATTGACGCTGACGGAAGGTAATCCCTTGAAATAGTCCCTGGCTTTAACCAACTCCCTGTAATCTTCATCCAGTAATTTCTGTAAGCCAATGCCAGATATCCGCCATGAAGCCTTGGGATCGGGTATGGTATACGATTCATAAATACTGCGTACATCCTGATAAAGTCGTTGCTTTTTGCTATCAAAGGTTTCAATCAGTTCACTATACCGGTTAAAAAAACTATAGACATGTTTCAGGCTGTTTTTGGCAAGCTGTTTGGATTCCGACTCTGCGAGCAACAGGGAATTCCACTGATTCAACTCCGTTAAAATTCCATTCAACACGTTGAGCTGTTCCAGAAGCGACTTCTGGTAGGCCGCGGGCAAAGCCCTGGTTTGATCCATTGTTTTTTGATACAACGTAACCGGAAGTTCGAATTTGGAATTGTAGTAACTCAACGTAACCGGATTACCGGATTTCATCCGGGCATGTGCATACGATGCTGAGCTATTTAAATTGCGAACACTCTGCGACATTAAATTGATCTGGCGCATCCCCTCATTGATGTATAGAATGTAACTGGTTAATGAGCTATGAACGGATGGACTAATCGATGAGGTGACCGGACTGATCTTTAATTGAGGTGCCTCAGCATCTTTAAATGGTGTTACCTCCAGATTTACCTGCTTAGGCACACTGCGTACACTGAACAGCGGTACAACACTCAGGTAAAAGATTCCGCGGTAACCGTTTTGAACCGATTGACTGATAAAGTTATTATAAAACGAAACACAATCGTTGTTGTAATAATTGATAAGATTTTCATACACCCGGTTGCTGTGTTCATCTGATTTCTGATTTTCAAAGGTATAACCATCAACTCCAGAACGCATTACTTCCTGCATGGATTCGATACCTTCCACAAAAGACTTGTACATGGAAGAAGCCGGGTATTGCGTTCCACCTCCGCCTTGTTTGAGTGTTGTAATGCGCGAAGTGTTTTCCCGAATGTGTTGTTGAAGTTTCTCAGAAGGCCACCCGCTATGAACTGATTCATAAACATTATAATCCCAGATTTGAATGAGTGCTTTCTCAATTGCTAATTGATCGCGCATCAGTTTATCTGCTTTATGGTAGGCCGAAGAAGCATTGTAGGGCTGCAGCTTATCACGTAATATAACCGATTCATGATAGAGTTCATCTACAGCATGGCCATACTCCCGGACTTGCTTTTCCATAGTCTTCACCAGTTCGTCAACCTTCTTGAATTCATCCTTCTCATAGTCTTTCAACCGGTAATAGATTTCCAGGCTTTTGCAGGATTCATCCAATTGTTTGTATACAGTACGAGCAACCTCAGCTTTGGAAATGAACGTTGCGCTTGATCCTCCCAGTGATGAGATTGTTTTTTTGGCTTCTTCATAATAGTACTCATTGAGCGAAAATCTACACGAATACGATGCCGGCATCCAGGAAGACCGGGATTTAGGATTCGTCATTTGCTGCCAGGGTTGAACCAACGATGGGCCGAGAGCACTTACCTGCTTTGTAATTTCATTGAAATATAATATGTAATTATTGATGGTCTTCTGCTGAACTTCTGTTAATGATTGAGAGAGGCCATTCATGAACCCCATAAGAAGCAACAGATATACAAGAAGCCTTTTCATTGAATGAAGATAGCAAAAGTTACTCTACTGTTTACCACGATATGTATTCGGCCGAAGTAAATCAAAACCCGCATAACCCTTTAAATTGTAATGACCGATTTAGTATCTTTCACGAAGATGCTATGGAAGAAAACGATAAAATAATTGTATTGAAAAGCTTCGACAACCCCATTGATGCCAGTCTGGCCAAATCGAAACTGGATGCGTATGGAATTCCCTGTTTTTTATCGGAAGAAAACCTCGGCAATCTTTACCCGGTTCATAACCCACGGTTTAGTGGAGTTCGCCTTCATTTATTTGAGCATGATGTTGAGCAAGCCCGGCAGGTCTTGTACGATACCGTGCCGCTAACCGCGGAGGAACGAATGCGTTGTCCTCGTTGCGGATCGGCCCAGATTGATGTTGATTTCTCCAGGAAAAGTCTGCCTAAAATACTTTCATTCATCGCATCGCTTTTTTTAGTCATCTTCCCACTGAAACGAGTTAACCGGTGCAGGGAATGTGGCCTGGAATTTTAATTGAATTGCTAACACTTGTTATAAAAATGCCCCATCTTACTTTTATAGTATGTCATCAAGGATATTAATCGGAGTAATGGGCCCGGGTGAGGGCGCTACTCCAGAACAGAATGAAATGGCCTATGAACTTGGGGCTGCTATTGCCAAAGAAGGATGGACTGTCTTGACGGGCGGTCGCGAATTCGGTGTGATGGAAGCGGCCATGAAGGGTGCTACCGATCATAAGGGCCTGACTATTGGTGTTTTGCCGGGCGATTCTTTACAGGGAGCATCCGAGTACGCCCAGATCAAAATCATAACCGGCATGGGAAGTGCCCGCAACAACATCAATGTATTAAGCAGCCATGTAATTGTTGTTCTCGGCATGGCTGCCGGAACAGCCTCGGAAGTATCACTGGCAATCAAAGCCAACAAAAAAGTCATTTTTCTATGCCAGGATGAATTGACCATCTCCTTTTTTAAAAGTGTTGGCACCTACCGGGTAAGTGTAGTCAGCACAATTAAGGAGGCGATTGACATCATGAAGGATTATGTGGGAATGAAGCAGATCCGGTAATGGTACTGAACGGATAAATTCCAAACCTGGAAATCATGCCTTTCAATTAAACGCCTTCTGCCAGGATTATTTTACCGGTTGAAGCTTTCCACCGGATCTGTTTCGCTGCCGTATATTCGGCTGAATGGTACCAGGCCTTCGCTTTTTCTATCGAAGGAAATTCCAATACAACAATCCGTTCAGGTTTCCAGTCACCTTCCAGTGTCTCGGTCGCGCCACCCCGAACAATAAATTTTCCACCGTAAGGTGCCATGGATCCGGGGGTTAATTTTTTATACTCCTCATAGGTTGCAGGATCGGTAATGGAAATTTCAACAATAACGTAAGCCGGCATAGTAGTTCGGGTTTTGTATAGTCACAAAAATCAGAAACCTGAAACGGATCCAGGATAACCTGGCTCGTTTCAGGTTTAATCAGGTAAACAATAAATTAAGGCTGACCTGGCTGGCCTGAAGTTTCAGGAGTTTCAGAAGTACCGGGTGCCAGTTGTTCAATTTTTTCAGCAATCTGAGTTTCAATTTCAGCCGCTTTTACCGCAAGCTGCTTTTTAGTTTTGGCAACCCTGGTCTTCACTTGTTTTTGCGCGGCTTTCACTTTCGATGCAGCAACCTGACGAGCTTGCTTGATCTTCTTCTTAGCCACCTTTACTTTTTTTGCGGCTTTTGCCTTCGCCTGCTTAACCTGCTTCCGGGCAGTCTTTACCGCCTTTTTAACTTTTTTACTGGCGGCCTTTTTAACAGCCTTGGTTGTTTTCTTTACCGCCTTACGAATTGTCTTTTTTGCCATAGAGCTTCCTGTTTTAATCGAGGATGAAGATAACCAATTTACTTTCTAAGTAATCCAATCTTCATCACGAATTGTTGCATTAACTAATAGACATTCTTTTACCACTTGCCACCGACCTGTAAATTGCTTCTACTACCCGGATGTCCTTTAATCCTTCTTCACCCGGTACCAAAACTGATGTCTTATTCTTTATGGCAAGTGCATCGTCATCCATTTGTTTTGCCTGCTGATTGGGGATGGTGTCGTCAAGTGGTTTGCCATCGCTGGTTACACCCCGAATGCCGCTGTAAGCCTGGAAAGGTGATAGTTTGTACCATCCCTTGGAACAGGTTACCAGCAAATCATTCATGCCTCTGCCAAAACTGGTTTCGCCATGAGCTGTTACTCCATCCGGGAATTCCAGATCGAAAACCATGGTTTCATCCACCTCTTTGTATATCTCAGGCCGGGTTGTGGATTGCCTGGCGCTCACTGAAACAGGTTCCATTCCGGTACTGTATCGGATGGCATTCAGCGGATATACGCCCATATCATACATGGCTCCACCGCCCATCTTCTTTTGCTGTTTCCAATGGTTGGTTCTTCCTTCCAGGTAACCGGCTGCGGCTTCCACCTTTATTACTTTCCCATACCTGGCATCCTTCCGGAATTGTATGATTTGCCGGGTGTTTGGCTCGTGGTGCATGCGGTAACCAATACTCAGCTTAACCTTGTTCCGGTTACAGGCATCAATCATACTTTGACATTCTGTAACGGAGATTGCCATAGGCTTCTCACACCAGACATGTTTTCCGGCATTTGCAGCACGAATGGAATACTCGGCATGCATGGAAGGCGGTAATACCACATAAACAACATCGATATCCGGATTATTTGCGATGGAATCGAAATTCTGATAATTATAAATGTTCTTATCCGCGAGTTTGTATTGCTTCTTCCACTGTTCAGCTTTTGAAGGTGTACCCGTTACTATTCCCTTTAATTCGCAATGCGATGTAAGTTGAAGTGCAGGAGCAAGAAGATCAGTACTATAATAACCGAGTCCCATCAGGGCTACACCCAGTTTTTGCTTCTGCCTGGGAATTAAAATTGAAGCAAACGATGTCTCACTGGCTAATAAGCCCACACCCGCTGCGAGCGATTGTTGTAAAAATCTTCTTCGATTCACCATCTGTTATTCATTAAGCCTGATCGTGTAATTCATTCTTAAATCAAAAATCCGTATCTGCTTTTTCCAGATTCAATTCCTGGATCCAGATATTCCGGTAGAGCACATCATGACCTTCGGCCTGTAATTTCAAACCACCCGGCCTGTCGGTAATTCCTTTACCTCCATTGTTGCCGCCATCCTGACCCGAATTCGGTCCACCCCAAACCTGACTTATCAACTGGTTGGTATGCACCTTCTTTCCGTTGAAGTAAACCGTTACCATCGGCTTTTCAGTCATGACACCATCTTTAAACCGGGCCGCCCTGAAAACAATATCGTACGCATTCCATTTCCCGGCTCCGTTGTAGGCATAATAGGGTGACTTGCTTTCGTTAATTACAGCTCCCATTCCATGTGTTGTTGAATCGTCATCGAGTATTTGAATTTCATACCGGTTTTGCAAGTATACTCCGCTGTTGCCGCCTGGTTTCATGACGAAGAACTCAACATGAGCACGGAAATCGCGAAACTCCTTTTTTGTTACAATATCGGCCGCACCATATTTACCTCCGGCTGCTGCCGGATCGTTAGCATTGATAGCAGTACCGGTATCAACGGGGTCATTCACAACCTGCCATTTTATAGGTAATTGTGCCGAAAGCCGTGGGCCGTTCCAATACGTCCACTTTTCGTCCAGCATTTTACGCGTACCATCCAGGTACACTTCCGCACCTCCGGGTGCTTTGGCGCCTACACCAACCTGGGCATTTATAACCGTAAAACTTATGAGTA
>JALOMY010000285.1 GCA_025455225.1 Cyclobacteriaceae bacterium
GCCAATCCAACCGGAACAATAATCCATATTAAAAGAACGACTGAAGAAAAAATAATACCGAACGAACTACCGAAAAAGTTCTTATAAAATGCTCCGGTATATCCCATCAGTGCAGAAATATCAAGCTGAAGCAACATGAGAATTCGGGCCAGGTCAACGGGGTTAAGCGATACCAGGGCTAAGGTCACCTTTTCCAGCGGGTAATCCATGAACGAATAGATGATCCAAATGAGAAGACCATCATAGATCAGTGAAAAATAAAACCAGAACAGCAGGGCAACACCTATGGCTTTGGCTTTATCCCGGGTGAGCACGGACGAAAGAAACGCCAGTGACACAAACACCAGGGTTAACATTATCCCTGAATAAAGTAACGTCAGTCCGCTGATGCTTGTACCGAACAACACCATGGGAAGACCAACGCCTATAGTAAAGGCAAAACATAACGAAATGGCCACCGCTCCGAATTCACCCAGAAAGATCACTCTGCGATTTACCGGCTGTGCCAGCATCAATTCAATAAATTCATATGAATTATAAAAATGGATGGTGCTAAACACAATGCTTACAAGAGGTACCACCATCAACACAACGTTCATCAGGCTGAGTATCACCTTGCCGGTATCCGTATCTAATTGAAACATGGCCAGCGTGCTTATCAGGAGAAAGAGCGTATACAGCAAGATGAACCGCGTACGAAGGATATCGTAAAAAACATATTTAATTACCCGGGTCATATCAATTTCGGATTTCAGATTCAGAACACTTAAGTTTTGATTTTTGATTATTTGTTTCTTTTGCACGTTCCATACTCCTCATCAGCCGTGCGATGGCTTTACCTAGTTTTTGCTCACCGGTAATCTCTTTCAATTCTGAAACGGTGTTGTTGTACCGGATCGTCCCTTCCTGCATATACACCACATCGGTTGTCAGTTCATCCAGGTCGCTCATAATGTGCGAGGTAATGATGATCAGCTTGCCTTTATCCTTTTCCCTGAGAATTTTATCCTTCAGGATTTCAACTGAAACCGGATCAAGCCCTGCGGTTGGTTCATCCAGGAACAACACCGGTGGGTTAAAAAGAAACGCCAGTGCAGCACTTACTTTCTGCCGTGTTCCGCCTGATAAGGTATGCATTCGCTTATCGAGCATGGTATCGAGCTTGAATGCTTCAATGAGTTCTTCATCCAATACCGGAGGATGTTTACGGATGTTCTTGATCATATCCAGCAATTGCCCGATGCGCATGTTATCCGGGTAGTGACCGATCTGCGGCATATACCCGATTTTTTCCCGGTAACTCCAATGGTTCTTAATGGTTTCACCATCCACGATCAATTCGCCAGAAGCTGGAAGCACCATGCCGAGGATGCATTTGATCAGTGTGGTTTTACCGGAACCGTTCGGGCCTATAAGTGCATAGCACTTGCCGGCC
Source organism: Cyclobacteriaceae bacterium (assembly GCA_025455225.1). Taxonomy (GTDB): domain Bacteria; phylum Bacteroidota; class Bacteroidia; order Cytophagales; family Cyclobacteriaceae; genus UBA2336. The sequence continues at coordinate 1,436 of JALOMY010000285.1, forward strand.
GTGAAGTCCACACTCACTTCATTAAGCGCCCACAGCTTGCCAAAATTCTTACTAAGATGTTGTATGGAGATCATAAGGTTTCATGCTTGGAAAATCGTCCTTTAAATTTTCGGGTGTTACTACCGGAAACACACGCTCAGCCCGATCGAGAAGAAAGACAAGGAAACTGCGCCACAACAAAACAGCCGTTGGCACCCGCTCTACGATCATTGCGTATAAATTCACGGGACGGAATGGTACATCGCCCGTCCCATCACGGTTCAGATCATAACCCTGGTATTTATCCCAGTAATTGCGATTGATGGTGTTGAGCACCAGAGTGCCGTTTGTTGCAAAATCGAAAGTATTGGACATGAAGTTATTTTCCTTAAAGTCGTTATTGTCGCAACTGGCCTGGAGTTTAACCGCCCATCCATTGGAGGCAAAATAATTCCGGGTGAAAACCGTCCGGCTGGTTCCCTCCATGTAAATGCCAATCGTATTCTGGATAAACCGGTTATTCAATACCTGGCTGTCGTTGATGTCTTTCAATAATAAACCATAGGCGCTGTTTCCCCAGTTTCGTTCAAATGTATTGTTAATCATCTTCACGTTTCGGGTATACATTACAGCTACACCGGCTCCGTTGTTGCGGAATACGTTGTCGAGGTAATCATCATCGTGTGAGAACATGAAATGCAAACCGTACCGATGATTATCTTCACTGATGTTGCCGATCACTTTCGATGCAGTTACAAACTCGAAATAAATACCATCGCGATGCCCTCTAACCTGATTGTTTTTAATCACCATGTTAGAACACTGCCATAAATGAATGCCGTTACCGGTTTCGATATCACTTCGCAACAAGGACTTCAGTGTATTATTCTCAACCGTACCATAGTTGCAGTTCGACAGGTGGATGCCAAAAAATGTATTAATCAGTTCATTGTTCCGGATGGTTGCGAAATCAACATTCAATCCTCCAATGCCGGCCAGATCGTTCACATTCGACATTCCACTGTTCATAATGGTGAAACCCATCAGTGTAACATGCCTGGCCCCGATGGTAAATACCTCTACTTTATATTCTCCGTCTGCAACTGGTTTATTCTCCCCGATCAAGACAATGGATTTATTGATTATGATATTGCCTTCACGGTAGGTGCCGGCTTTTACCAGCACCGTATCGCCTGCTTCGGCAAGCTGAATGCCTTGCTTAATGCTGTTGATTGAAGTACCCTGCTGTACCACGATTCGGGCAGCCTGCGAAACCAGTACGGTGAAGCAGAACAGAAGGGCGATATGTGATTTGATGTGATTCATTTTGCGTGGCGACAAACCTCATCTTCAAATCCCGTTTTCATTTGGATGTATCGATCCGAATGAAGTTGAAATTTTAAGAACCTATTTAAACTGTGTTGTCAATTCTCCCCATGTTAAGTAAATACCATTGAGTTGTTTTTTAAATTCTTTATGCGATTCATTGGATTCAAAAGCAGCTACCTGGCTTGCCATCGGGCTTTTCACTTCGGATGATTTAATATAAAACGCTTCACCGGCCGGTATCAGTTTTCCCGGTTGGGAATAATCCACCACCAGTTTGTATTGAATGTCACGATCAACCACTTCACCGGAATGAAGGAATTGCATCATGCAGTTCACATCGTCAAACTTATATACTTTTCCCTTACGCGTTACGATCTCAGCACCGAACCGCTTATCCATCATCGTCATCTTACATACGTGGCAATTATCGGTTCCATAAACGATGGGTTCCGGTTCAACTTTACAAGCAGTTAAACTGAAGATAATAACCGGGATCAGTAAGCTTGACGAAATTTTCATGCCTGTTTCTTTCCAAATTTAAATATCTCCAAAGCAAGCAATGCAAAAACAGCTATGCCGATCACTAAAAAGATCCATCCTCCAATATCGGGTCCGGAAAAAGCTGTAAAGTTGAGCAGCTGTTTCGTACCAATCAACGGAGGCTGGTATGCCATGCCGGGCACAACAATGGGTGCAGTAGGATCAAGGTTATGGCCATAATCGTAGCCCCACAGGTAAAAATCAACCAGGGCAGCGATACCGGTTAACAACAACAAGGAAGCAAAAGCCATCAGCATGAAGCGCCTGGCTACAAGTGCCGTTATAAGGCCGAAAGCAACTAAAGCCATCACGATGTATTTCATGTAACCGAATTCAGGGAACATGCTTACTTCGATATGCTTCATACCAATGTAGTGGTTCAAGGCGCTGATGATTTTAACATCACCGGAAAGATTATCGATCCAGATTTTCATCTCAAGACCTTCCGGGTACTGGGGTGCCCACATCAGGATTTGCCAGAGCGGAACAAACAATGCACTGATCATGGCCAGGGAGGCAATGGCTACTACAAGCCGGGATATGGGATTTAATTTTTTCACGTTTCTCCTTTCTAAACCGTTTCGTTTTTGAATTAGCCCTGATCCCGGCCTAAGCCGGGACAGGGCATCTCAACCTGCAAACAATGGATAGACCA
>JALOMY010000046.1 GCA_025455225.1 Cyclobacteriaceae bacterium
GTTTTAATTCTTGAATTAAAGCCGGAAGGCAACACAATTATTTCATCGCCCGGTCTGAAAATTCCACCGGCAATTCGACCAGCATAACCCCGGTAATCCTGGTGCTCCCTGGTTTGCGGACGTATAACATACTGAACCGGGAAACGGCTGTCGATGTGATTGTAATCACTTTCAATATGGACGGTCTCCAGCATATGCAATAAAGTAGCCCCCTGATACCAATCCATAGTTTGTGACCGGTTAACCACATTATCACCTACCAAAGCACTGATGGGCACAAATTGAATATCGTGTACTTCCAGCTTGGATGAAAAGGCTTTATAATCATCAACTATTTTTTGAAATACCTGTTCATCGTAATTCACCAGGTCCATTTTATTAACACATACAATAATGTGCGGAATCTTTAACAGGGAGGCGATGAAGGAATGCCGGTAGGTCTGCTCGACCAGGCCTTTTCGTGCATCAATTAAAATTAACGCAAGGTTGGCTGTCGATGCTCCGGTTACCATGTTCCGGGTGTATTGAATATGCCCGGGCGTATCTGCGATGATGAATTTCCTCTTAGGGGTGGCAAAATAGCGATACGCTACATCAATGGTGATTCCCTGTTCGCGTTCGGATTTTAAACCATCGGTTAACAAGGAAAGGTCAACATAATCAAAGCCCTTCTTTGCACTGGATACCTGAACCGCCTCCAGTTGATCTTCAAAAATAGATTTGCTGTCGTATAACAAGCGACCGATCAAGGTGCTTTTTCCATCATCAACACTGCCGGCCGTTGTAAATCGTAATAACTGGTTCATTTATACGTGATCTGAAAATTAAAAGTATCCTGATTTCTTTCTGTCTTCCATGGCGGTTTCTCCGCGTTTATCATCAGCACGAGTACCCCGCTCGGTTTTCCGGGAAGCCGCTACTTCTGCTATTATCTTTTCCAGCGTGTCAGCTTCTGATTCAATGGCTCCGGTTATCGGCATGTCGCCACAGGTACGGAACCGAACCCGTGCTTGGAACGGCTTTTCATCCGGTTTTAATTTTAACCAGGGCGATGTGGAAAGAATTACACCATCGCGGTTAATTACTTCACGTTGATGCGAAAAATACAACTTCGGAATCGGTATGTTTTCGGTATACAAGTATTGCCAAACATCCATTTCAGTCCAGTTCGAAATCGGGAACACCCGGAAATGTTCACCGGGATGCTTACGTCCATTGAATATATTCCAAAGTTCAGGCCGTTGATTTTTTGGATCCCACTGACCGAATTCATCGCGATGCGAGAAAAATCGTTCCTTGGCCCGCGCCTTCTCCTCATCTCTCCGCGCTCCACCCATGGCTGCATCAAATTTGTAACGTTCGATGGTATCTAACAACGTTACAGTTTGCAAAGCATTCCGGCTGGCGTTATATCCGCTCTCTTCTTTTACGCGCCCTTTATCGATGCTTTCCTGAACCGATCCAACAATAAGCTGAACGCCCAGTTCCTGGATCAGCCAATCTCGGTATTCCATGGTCTCCGGAAAATTATGTCCTGTATCAATGTGTACCAACGGAAAAGGAATACGTGCCGGATAAAATGCCTTTCGTGAAAGAAAGGCCAGCACAATAGAATCTTTACCACCTGAAAAAAGCAATGCGGGTCTCTCAAACTGGGCAACAACCTCACGGATCACGTAGATCGCTTCCGATTCCAGTTCCTTTAAATGACTAAGATAATATTGATTCATAGTTTACATTTCATTCATGGCTTGCACTGATTATCTGACTTTGGGTTGTGAGTGAATCCGTGAAGCATTCTTTAATATTTGATTTTAGACTCAATAAAGTCTATTAACAATTCAATGGACTTATCAATGGAAGTTTCATGAGTTAGAATTGTGATATCCGGGTTATCCGGAATTTCATAAGGTGAATCAATTCCGGTGAAATTCTTTACTTCACCAGCCCTTGCTTTTTTATACAATCCTTTCACATCCCGTTGTTCACATACCTCAAGCGGAGCATCAGCAAATACTTCGATGTAATTCTCTTCGCCAACAATTTGTTTTACATTTTCCCGATCGGCTTTGAAAGGAGAAATAAATGCTGATAGTACAATAATGCCAGCATCCAGAAATAATTTCGAAACTTCACCTATTCTGCGGATATTTTCGATCCGGCCTTCTTCTGTAAAATTCAAATCGCGGTTTAATCCCATGCGGATGTTATCGCCATCCAAGAGATAGGTTTTATGACCCATCTGATGAAGAACAGCTTCCAGTTGTACAGCCAGGGTTGATTTTCCTGATCCGGATAGACCTGTGAACCAAATTAACCGCGCGCGCTGATGCAGGCTATGCTCGCGTTGTTCCCGGTTGACCTTTGTTTGTATGGGGTAGAGATGCTTCATGTTGTTTTGTGAATTGTCAACCCTTATAATCCATAATACCAGGCGATAAATCCTACGCAAATTACAGTATAAAGTAATGTAAGCGGTGTACCAATCCGCACAAAATCCTTAAACGTATAGCCACCCGGCCCGTAAATCATCAGGTTCGTCTGGTAACCGATGGGCGTCATGAAATCACCGGAGGCTGCGAATGCTATCGCAACAAAAAAAGGAGTTGAGGATAACTGCAATTGCGCAGATAACGACATGGCAATCGGAAACATAATGGCAACCGCAGCCGGATTAGTTACCAGGGAGGTCAATAAAATAGTTACAACAAACAAGGCTGTTAATACAGCTATGGTTCCTACAGAATGACCCAGCGAGATAAGTCCTTGAGCAACAAGCGTGGCTGTACCTGATTTCTCCAATGCCATGCCAATGGCAAGCGAACATACCAATACCATTAATAAATTCAGGTCTAACTGTTGCCGGATAGTGGCCAGGTTAAGAATGCCAAAGAAGACAAAAAATGAAAGTATGATTAGGCACGAAGTAAATAGAGGAAGCAATCCAGTGATTCCGGCAAGAAGGAGCACAAAACTTTCTATTCCAACCCATGTTTTCCATATCGATTTTCCGGTTTCAATTTTTCGGGGAACCGATATGTAAAACAAATCCTTTTCATGGCGTACCGGGTTATAGTTTGAACCCGACAGCAACAACATAAAGTCACCACCGGCAATATGCATCTCCCCCACTTTTCCGGAAACGCGTTTACCATCGCGATGAACGGCTACTATGGAGGCGTTGAATTTATTCCGGAAATCAGAATCCTTTATGCGAACTCCAATCAGATCGGATCCGGCAGGTATCACAGCTTCTACAAAATTGAAGGACTGACCTGCATCGGATTTCTCCTGCCGGGGCAACCGTAAACCATTATCCTGGTTAATCAGGTTATAGATGGATTGGGTATTACCCGAAAAGAAAAGTAAATCATGAAGAAAGAGTTTTTCTTCCGGTGACACTGGAGAGATCACTTTATCGTTGCGGATAATTTCAACCAGGAACAACTCCTGCAGATTGCGCAGGCCGGCATCTTTAACCGTTTTACCGATCAGCGATGAACCTTCAAATATTTCCGTTTCTACAATATATTCTTTCAGATTTTGCTTCATCGAATCAATCTTGTCTTCATTGGCAGGAAGAAGTTTATATCCCACAAAATAGATGTAAAGCAATCCTATGCTGGTAACGAGCAATCCCAGGAAGAGGAAATCGCGGTATCCTAATAATGGAAGATTGTATTCACTGATCAAACCCATCAGCACCAGGTTGGTTGAGGTACCGATTACGGTAATCATCCCTCCGAGTATTGTAGCAAACGATAAGGGAATTAAGAATTTGGAAGCCGGATTTCCGGAACGATCGGCCCATTCTTTCACATAGGGAATCATGAAGGCCACAATAGGTGTATTGTTGAGAAAAGCAGAAAGCGATGAAACCGTCAGCATCATGCGAAGCAGAAACGCTCTCGGACGAAGCGATGGATTAAACAACCTCGAGAAAAATTCTGACCCAACCAGCATCCGGATTCCAGCTGTAACCAGGATCAGCAGGAATATTATAATGATTTGCTGATTGGATAATCCTTTCAATAACTCAGCCGGGGTAATCACTTCCGGAAGCAATAAGGCAATAACCGCAATAAAAAAGGACAGTGCAGGGTTGAACCATTCCCTGTATAAAGCAAGTACCAGGAAGGCAACAACCCCTAAAACCCAAAGTTGCATCAGCGTAAAGTCCACTAATCCGGTAGATTTAAGGGGCGAATATAAGAAAAATGACGGAACCGAAAAGCCTGGTGCGCCTCATCAACGTGGATAAAAAATACCCTTTTAACCCAAACGGCTTGAGCAAAGGCACAACCTTCAGATCAGAATTAGTTTACTAAGGATGACGATTTTATATTCCTTGAAGATGGAATACAAGTCCACAAAAAATACAAGCTCTAAATTCTATCTATATAATGAAGGAGGAAATCCCTTCTGATAATTTAATAGTCTTAATCAAGTCAATTGAATTTCTGATAGCCTAATAAAAGCAAAATCAAAATTTTGAGTTAATGGCTATTTCATTTTCCCCCTTGGTGTAATAGGTAAATCCGTAACGATCCATTACGGAGTGAAAAACCGTGGAGCATCCTGGCTTTTTCCGATCATGGAGTTCGATCATAATAACCCTCGTCTTAGGAAGCCAATTCTCAAAGCCTTTTGAAAAGATTTCCAACTCCGCTCCCTCTACGTCTATTTTTAAAATATCAATGTGAGGCATTCCATGTATTTCCATAATATCCTCAATTGAATACGATTTTATCGAACCACTGTCAGATTCAATTACTTCATTACCATTATGCTTTTGTGCATCAACTAATTCCAGGTTACCTGACTTGCTCCAGACAGCTCCTTTAATGCAAACAATATTTGGCATTTGAGCATTCTGCATAAGCAATTTATAATTTGCTTCGCTTGGTTCAATACAAACAATTTTCGCTTCTGGATATTTACGAGAAAAATACAAGGGTGATAATCCAATATAGGCTCCTGCGTCCAGAATATACGTTGGTTTAAAATCCAGATTTACATCATATTCCTTATCCAAAAATATTTTCTTGAAGGTACCCGCATCGGTTGTTTGTCCGCGCATTACAATCGGATGTTTTACATGCGGAAGGTTCATCGATATATCCCCTGTATGCTTGAACGCCTTATAGACTCTGATCCCGCTAATGAATCCAAAACTTTTTATGGATTTCAATAAATTACTAGCCATGGTTATTAAAGTATTCGCAAAATTACTTTGTAATGATTGCAAAACCTAACCGGTAAAATAGTATTCGAAAATCAAATGATTTGGTTCTTATTCGTTTAAAACACTTCGCTACTTAAAAATTATCATAACGCTCAATCAATTTTATCCTACTTTTGTGAAACGGGAGTAATTCAAACTATGGAAGTAGATTTAGTCTACCTTTGGGTAGATGGAAATGATCCTAAATGGCAGGAAAAAAAGCGATCCTTCACAGGTAGTGTAAGCGACAACTCAGAACAGAACAACATTGGTCGATACATCAATAATGAGGAATTAAAATACTCCTTACGGTCGGCAGAAAAGCACATTCCCTGGATACGCAAGATTTTCATAGTTACTGACAATCAAAAACCCGAATGGTTGGATGCGCATCATCCAAAAATCCAGGTTGTTGATCACAAAGAGATAATGCCTGCGGAGATTCTGCCTTGTTTCAATTCAAGTGTAATTGAATACTTCCTGCACAAGATTCCGGGTTTGGCAGAACACTTTTTATATGCCAACGATGATATGTTTTTTAATGCCGACCTGCCTCCCAGCTTTTTCTTTGCTGACGATGGATTGCCGATTATACGATTAAAAAGAAAACCCTTCGGAAAATGGCATCACTGGGTAAAGATTTTAATTGGAAAAAAACTTGGGCATTACAGAAACCAGTTGGTTGAAGCATCGTTGATGGTGGAGAAAAAATTTGGAAAGTACTACCCGGGTGACCCACATCACAATGTAGATGCCTACCGTAAATCCGACTACCAAATAGCCGTAGAAGAGGTTTTTGGTGAGCAAACCAGGAAATCGAAATCATTCAGGGTACGTACCAAGGGAGATGTTTCACGATCGGCATATGGTTATTTCTTTATCGCCACGGGCCGGGGCCATCTGCAGTATGTTGGACGAAATGAGTCGCTGCGCATACCTATACACAAGCATGATTTAGCAGTGTTCTTAAAACGGTACAACCCCAAAATGTTCTGTATAAATGATACGCAGCGTTCCAAAGAGGAACACAGAAAAAAAATTAAACCGTTTTTAGAAACACTCTATCCGGCAAAGTCTGTCTTTGAGAATTAATAATTGTAACCTGTACATGTTCTACCTTGATAATTGAAAAGACAATGGCTGATCGAAACATGGAGATAGACCTAGTATACATGTGGGTAGATGGTTCTGATCCTAAATGGAGAGAAAAGAAACTCACGTTTACCGGCAAGATTAGTGATCAAACAGAAACCAATACAATTGGGCGATACCTTAGTAATAACGAGCTCAAATACTCTTTACGATCGGCAGAAAAACACCTACCGTGGATAAGAAAGATTTTTATTGTTACTGATGACCAAAAGCCGGAATGGCTCAATACAGCTCACCCTAAAATTCAAGTAATCGATCATAAGGAAATTATGCCTCCCGACATATTACCTTGTTTTAATTCGACCGTGATTGAATACTTTTTGTACAGGATTCCTGGTCTAGCTGAGCACTTCCTTATGGCCAACGATGACTTTTTCTTTAATGCAGACCTTTCACCCGATTTCTTTTTTTCAAAGGACGGATTTCCGATTGTTCGGTTGAAAAGAAAACCTTTAGGTAAATGGCATTATCGATTCAGAACCTTAACCGGAAAGGAATTTGGTCAGTACGCCAGAAAAGTTTACCAAGGTGCCCTGATGGTAGAAAGAAAATTTGGCAAGTACTACTCAGGTGTGCCCCATCATAATGTTGATGCCTATCGAAAATCAGATTATAGAATTGCTGTTGAGGAAGTTTTTACGGAATCAATTAAGAAGTCTCAACACCATCGTATACGGACCAGTGGCGATTTCCATCGGTCTGCGTTTTCTTATTACACATTGGCCATTGGCCATGCCCATCTAAAATATGTAGGAAGAAAAGAGTCGATCCGATTACTTCTTTACCGGTATGATCTTGAGAAGTACATCAAAAAGTACAATCCGAGTTTATTTTGTATTAATGATGATCAAAAAGTAACCGATGAGCAAAGAGAGAAAATTGTACCATTTTTGAATTCCTTATACCCTACTAAGTCTGAATTTGAAAAATAAAAATATACGGTCTATTTTTCAAAGCTCGATTTATCCGGCAGAATACTTTCAAAGGAAGCATGTAATCCCTGAATTGTTTTTTCAAAATTAATGATGTGCTCGCTGTCGTTAATGCACACAAGAGAATAAGATTGCTCCCGAATAGCTTTAATAGCTTTACCTGATTTGAATACCAGCGGAAACATTTTAGTGTCCTTATAGGTATTGTAAGGAACAAAATTTGAACGGCAAATTTGCCAGGTTTTAAAAAGTTCCAGCGTATAATCCAGCGGACTGCGCAACCTGTGATACGACATTTCGGTAAGTTCTTTACCGGCATAATCCCAAACTTCTTCAAACGTTGTTTTCAAATAAGGCTGCGCATTGTGAGGTGTACGTAACGTAACAAACTTATCATAATAATAAAGCAGACGAGTTAACCTGGCTTTGTCACCATATTCACTGGTAAACCATTTATCATGGTCGCGCTTCATAATTTCCTTCTTATTGAAACGCCTGTTTATGATCCGGATATTATTCTTTAAGCATTTGCTCCACAGTGAGGTTCCTAAGTTAATTCGGAATGCGGCAATATCATTAGGAAGACCATCGGTAAAAAACCGTTTGGGTGTAATGTGATTGATTATAAAAAAATCATCATTGAAGTAAACAAAATGCTCAGTTAAATCCGGAATCCGGTGCATGTATATTTCAATCAGATTTGAATTGAAACAGGGTAAATATTCATTCGGGATGTAATCGGAATGATTAACGAGTTCTAATTTGGGATGATTTACATTTAACCACTCCGGTTGCTGACCGCAGGTTACAAAGTGAATTTTACGAACCCAGGGTGCAAACTTTTCCACACCCCTGAACCAGTATTTCAGTAAACCATAATCTCTGAATCGGGCTATGGATAATTCATTTTTGGTATTATCAATTTTACCAGAATATTTCGCAAAATCTTTTTGCCAAACCGGGTCATTCATGTCCACCCAGGTAACTACAAAATCAATATCCATAACCGTTTTACAATCAACTCATTGAATTAAATTCTACCGCTTTAGTTCATTTTAACTACCTCAAGTTGCGGAAAATACAACATATAGCTCAATAAACTTTGGTCTTATTGAAGTGGATTTCGTGAACTTAACTATGATGTATCGTTAAGGAGTCCTTTTCAACAGCATGGAATAAAAAGTTATTCCAAAATGTAGCTCGAAAAATAGGAAAAGTTTTTAAGTTTATCGGCTTCAGATTTTGCATTGAAGACAAAGCCTGGAATTATACAAGAAAATCGTTATCACTCTATATGCGAATTATCAAATTTCTTATTTCCCTTTCCATTACGTTGGTTTTGATTTGGGCGCTGGATAAAAGTTGGGAGGTGAACCAAACCCGGATTCCACCGTTAGGAAAGTTTCTCGACCCATTTCATGGATTCTGGCAAAACCTTGAACCAACCCATTATCAATTTCCTGAAAACCTCGATATACCCGGACTGCAGCAACCGGTTACCATCATTTTCGATAGCCTGATGATCCCCCACATCTTTGCTCAAAATGATGCAGATCTTTACCTAGCACAAGGTTATGTAACTGCCATGCACCGTTTATGGCAGATGGAATTTCAAACCCACGCGGCAGCCGGAAGAATTTCTGAGATTATCGGACCCGGAAAAGACGATGCCGTTTTGAATTACGATCGGAGCCAGCGCAGGTTGGGTATGGTCTATGCAGCCGACAATGCCCTTCGCCTGATGATTAAACGCCCGGAAGCCCGCCTTGTAGTAAATAGTTATACCGATGGCATAAACGCCTACATCCGGTCGCTTAACTACCGAAGTCTCCCGGTGGAATACAAACTTATGGATTATAGTCCTGAAAACTGGACACCTCTTAAATGCGCCCTGTTGTTAAAAAGTATGGCCCAGACTCTCAATATGGGCGACAAGGATATGCAGATGACCAATGCATTAAAATTATTTGGACCTGATTTAGTGAACCTGCTTTATCCGGATCGTGAACCGGTGGCCGATCCGATTGTAGAGAAACCCAATGCCTGGGATTTTGAACCAGTTAAACTTGACTCCGTGCCGTCAGCCCTTCCCGATGAATTAATCAAGATCAGTGGACTCACCATTCCCGATCCCACCATCGGCAGCAATAACTGGGCTGTTGCAGGAAGTAAAACCCAATCGGGATCACCGATTTTATGTAACGATCCGCACCTGAATACCACCCTACCCTCCATCTGGTATGCGATCCAGTTAAACGCACCGGGCATCAATTCAATGGGTGCTTCCCTGCCGGGTGCACCCGGTGTGATCAGTGGGTTTAACGATTCCATTGCATGGGGTGTTACTAATGCTCAACGCGACCTGGTCGACTGGTATGCAATTCATTTTGATAATCTTAAAATGAACCGATTTCTGCTGGATGGAGAGTGGATAGATACCCGAAAAATCATTGAAAAAATTGACATTCGGGGAAAAGAGCCTTTCTTCGATACAGTAACCTATACCTATTGGGGACCTGTGGTTTATGATCACAGTTACCGAAGTGAGAATAACCGGAAATACTACGCTTTCCGCTGGATTGCGCACGATGAGTCGGAAGAATTAATGACATTTTACGAGTTAAATCGTGCACGCAATCATTCGGATTACATGAAAGCACTTGATCATTTTTCTTCGCCCGCACAAAACTTTGTGTTTGCTTCAGTCAGTGGTGATATAGCTATGCGTATTCAAGGTAAATTTCCGGTTCGCAGAAAAAATGAAGGAAAATTTGTACTGGATGGAAGTAAGTTGTCAAACGGTTGGCAATACTTTATTCCTTTTGAACATAATGTGATGGTTAAAAATCCTGAGCGGGGTTTTGTCAGTTCTGCAAATCAATACCCGGCAGACGAAACCTATCCGTATTACATCCAGGCAACCAGTTATGAAGCTTATCGAAACCGGAGAATCAATAATTTACTTCGCGAAGCAAACCAGGTTACTGTACAGGATATGATGCGTCTGCAAAACGATAATTATAGCATACGGGCTGAAGAATCTTTGCCTCTTTTGTTAAGTCATCTTGATTCTGCTTCTCTAAATGAAGTCGAGCGTTTTGCATTCAAAACCTTGCAATCGTGGGATTATACGTTTACCGGAACATCAGAAGCACCCAGCTACTATGAAGCATGGTGGACTAACCTGATGCCGTTGATATGGGATGAAATGCGAAGAGACGACTTATCGCTCTCAACTCCTACATCATGGAATACCATTAACCTGATGAAAAATCATCCGGATCTGGTCTTTTACGATTTGCAAAGCAGCCCTGAAAAAGAAAGCCTCAAAGACATAATAAACCTGGCTTTCAAACAAGGTGTGGAAGAGGTGGAGAAATGGAAATCTTCTGCAGACGGAACAAACCGCACCCCGCAATGGGCCGAATATAAAGATACCTTCGTTGAGCACTTGACCCGGATTGAACCCCTGGGTATTCATGTTAAACACGGAGGGCATGGCAGTGCCGTGAACGCTTCATCACGCAAACATGGTCCGTCCTGGAGAATGGTAGTAAGCCTGGAGAAAACCGGTCCGAAAATCTATGCAACCTATCCGGGCGGACAGTCCGGTAACCCCGGCAGCGTGCATTACTCCGATATGCTGGAACGATGGAGCAAGGGGCAGTACTTTAACCTGATGTTTCTCCACAAGCCTGAGGATGCCGGCCAAAAGTTATTTTCAACCATGAATCTCAAACCCAAGAAGAAATGAAATTTTTAATTCAACTCATAGCCATACTTATTGCTGCTGCCCTGCTGGAGATTTTCCTACCCTGGTGGAGCATTGCAATTGGTGCAGCAATAGGCGGGTACTTTTTCCGCTCGAATATGAACTTTCTTACGGGCTTTCTGGCCATTGCATTGCTTTGGCTGGTTAAGGCAATGTGGCTGGAGACACAATCAACCTCGTCTTTAACGGAAAGCATAGCCTCCATTCTGATGGTAAAAAGTAAAACTGTGCTGTTTCTTGTTACGGCTCTGTTAGGAGGTTTAGTGGGTGGATTTGCTGCATTAACAACTTCGTTGATTAAAAAATCCTAGGAACCATTTAAATAGCGAATTGTAATCGAATAATAAGGTTAATTGAAAAAATTCAATTATTAATTTGCAGTATCATTCTGAATAAGAACTACTGTATAAATTAAATAGCTCAGTAACATTAATACCGCTTCCCAGCGATCCAGTTTCCGCAAGGCAAGGGTAAACATGAAGATCATCAGCACCAGGCTGGCGATTAACAGAATATAAATGTCAAAATTCATATTCACGTTGTAGGGTATCGGATTAATCAATCCAGTGATACCCAGTATGAAGAGTATGTTAAAGATGTTCGATCCTACCACATTGCCAATGGCTATGTCTGTGTTTTTTCTGTATGCAGCAACCGCGGAGGTTGCTAATTCCGGCAGGGAAGTTCCTGCAGCCAAAATGGTCAATCCGATTAACTTCTCACTTAATTGATAATAGTGGGCAATCTCAAGTGCATTATCAACCACCAGCTTTCCTCCGCCAACCAGCATCAAGAACAAATAACCCTATTGAAACCGGCATACTGTAGATTTTGATGGAATTCTCATTCTCTGCTTCACCAGAACTAGCCATGGTTCGGTATATGTAGAACATGAACCCACTGAATAAAATCAGGAGAATCAAACTGTCAAACCGGCTTAACAGGTTAGTATCACCAGTGCCAACCAGCGTATCATTAACCAGAAAATAGAGA
>JALOMY010000286.1 GCA_025455225.1 Cyclobacteriaceae bacterium
TGTGGTAGTCAGTGAATCATGGGTATAAATATTGGCGATTTCTCCTGACTTAATACCATTCAAAATCAGGTTCGTAATTTCTCCGTTACGGGCAAAAAAACCCTTATTTTGCTTTTCCCTTAAATCAACTTTACGCCATACCCTAAGTTTATAATGTTGCTCATAGGCAGGTATTGGGTCAATTGAGTTAGGGTTATATTGTGGCAATTCAGGTTGTCCCAATGCAACCAAAGGCAGCAATCCAACAAACAGACCCGTAAGTAATCGAGAGAATCTCATAGTCATTAATTAATCGGAATATTTATAATATCCTGACCTGAAACAGCAACCTGTTCAGGAGTTCCTTTATACGTCATGCGAACCACATTTCTGGGTTCCACTACAATACGATCGCCCGGACGCATTTGTGCACGCCATGCGCTTAAATCCACCAATTCGCTCGTTACTGTGGTTTCAGCTACACGCGCATTTCCGCGTGCAAGAATAATGTTCATGTTACGCACGCGATAGTTGGCGTCCTTGGGAACTTCGTTCTTGAAGTTTTCATCTGCTTCGGCATTAATACGTAGGCCTAATACAGCACCGGCTTTAATACCATTCTTCAAATCAATGTCACGACCGTTATTATCCTTAGCCAGGATACGCGGGCGGGGAACTGGTTTTACGTCAAAAGTCTCGTTACCAATAAAGGTTCCGGCATTGCTTACAGATACTGTTACTTTGCGTTGATTCGGAATAATAATCACGTTTCCGGTCTTTGAACCTTTCTGAAGTTCTGCACCTTGTGCGTTAAAGCTTGGATTGTAATTAGTTCCCAGAGCAGGAACATCAATGTTTACATCATTTCCACAACCCATGTACAAACGGGGAGCAGTACCTGTGGTAACGCGGATGGTCGGCTTAGCCACAAAATATTCGATAGTCTGAGGATAAACCTCCTCATTCAATCTGATCTCAGCCTTAAAGCTTTGCTTGGAAACACCCTGGGCATCATAAGTGCCGCCCGCTGCAGTGAATTTCACCTTACCCATTTTAATACCCGTTGTAGCATCAACTTCAACCGGAATAGGTTTCCCGTTATAAAACATTTCAGGACTAAGTGAAGAGGATGAGGCAGAGATAAACATATCGGCTTCATAGGGAGCTCCGGCAGCCACAACGGATGACTTTGGACGAACCATGGGAATAACCGTTTCGAAACGAACGGTCGCAGCTTCTGCATCTTCAGCCAGTTTACGAAGAGCCTGAGATTCGTATTCCAACATCTCAGACTGAATCTGGGTTACTGAAGCCAGGGCCGCAATTACCGGTGTGTTTTCAAACGTAAAAGTCAAAAAGTCTTTGCGAACGTGATCTTCATCTGACGCAAATACAGGAATGTCTTTCGGTGCTTTCGCAAGGGTACCAAAGTTCATCCCGGTAATTCCGTTCAACTCCTTAACATAACTATCCAATTGCTTCTGAAAATCAGTACCCCAGGGAGATTTTTTGTCAATCATCATGGTGGCTACCTGCGAACCATGGTTATTAATTAGTTTTTCATCAACAACAAACTGACCATTAGCCGTATTGGCTTTTGACACCTCCATCATCTTCTTTTTTAACCCATCAATCCAATCATTGGTTGTCTTGGTTAAATCACGCACTTTCTGAGCCTTTTGGACAGCAGATTTGATTTTCTCCTTTTCACTCTTTCCTCCAGCCTCAATGATTTTCTGAAGTTCACGGGCATTGTTTTCATTCGTGTCCGTGATCAGCTGGCCCAGTGTTTCGTTAATAATGGCGAACTTCTCCAGCACCGCATTACTCACCTGAAGAGCAAGAAGTGCGGTGAGTACCAGGTACATCATACCGATCATCTTCTGCCGCGGGGTTTCCTTTTTTCCTGCCATCTTTTATGGGATTATGTGGATGTAATATTTTACTTAAACCAATCTACAATCGATATTAATTGCCTCCGCCTTTCATGGCAGTAAGCATGCTTCCATACACTTTGTTAAGTGCTGTCAAGTTATCAGAAAGTTTACCCAATTCCGTGGTGAAACGGGTTGTGTTATCACCAACCTTGGTTAAGCCCTGCATAGCACCAGTAAGGCTCTCATAAAACTTATTCATATTCTTAACGTGGCTGTCGGCATCCTTAAGCTCCATTTCGTACACTGAATTTAAGGCGGCCAGGTTTTTCGTTACTTTCTGAACCTGTGAATGGTATTCACCAGCATCTTTTGATGCATTCGCCATTGCTCCTACGGCATCAATAGCTGTTTTGTATGATGTATTCATATCCGACAATGCTTTGGATGCAGTCTTCACATTCGTAGCATATTCATTGGTCGCAACAGCTGCATTGCTGAGGTTATTCATTTGTTTGGCAGAATCCGCAAGATTGGTTAAACCCTTACCCAAATTATCCAGAAGATTCTGATCAACTTTAGCCGTCTTGAGCATATCGTCAATTTTCAACAGCGGTGATTCACCAGCACCGGCTTTGCGAACGGTAGGTGTAGCTACGGGTCCTTCATAATCTTCAGCCAATTCAGGATATACTTTAGTCCAGTCAGTTTCCTTGGCGGGTGGTTCAAATGCACTTAAAAAGAAAATTGCCGCTTCCGTAAGCAGACCAACCATTAGCATTTGGTCAGCACCGGTTAGATGAAGGATTTTAAACAACGCTCCTACGATTACAACTGCGGCACCAATACCGTAGACTTTCGGCATTATGGTTTTAAAGAGTAGTTCAGCAAATCCGCCTTTTTTCTTGCTCATTGTAGTATGGGTTTAAGTTTGATTGTGTTTTCTTATTGTAGTAAGTGAAAAAATCTAATTTAAAATTCACGCCCTGAAGACCGGCCAAGGTGCGTCAATGCGCAGCGAAAACCGATGTAAGCACGTGTTGAGTCTCTGAATTCATAAGCGCGTGTACCTGTTTCAAGGTAATACGCCACATCTTTCCAGGAACCCCCGCGCACTACCTTTTTAGGCACAACCTTCTCATCGTACTTAACACTTTCCGGATTTGTTCTTGGATCGATGAATTGCGGGTTCAAATCCCATACAGTCGGTACGGATGCAGGGTTGAAGTCATCAAGACACCATTCTGATACGTTGCCTGCCATATCATAAAGACCATAATCATTTGGGAAGAAGGCCTGTACCGGTGAAGTGTATGCAAAACCATCATCATAGAAGTTACCACGGCCCGGTTTAAAGTTTGCAAGAAGGCATCCTTTTGCATTACGGATATACGGGTTACCCCAGGGATATTTTGCCATATCACGTCCACCACGTGCTGCATATTCCCACTCTGCTTCTGAGGGAAGACGGAAGCTTGGCATCGGGAATTCACCAACGCTTTTGCGATAGTCATTCCAATACGCAGTTCTCCAATCGGCAAAGAATACTGCTGCATCCCAATTAATACCAACGACCGGGTAGTTATCGTAGCCCGGGTGCCAGTAGTAATAATCCTGAATCGGATCACCCATATGGTGGGCGAAGTCTCTTACCCAAACCGTGGTATCCGGATAATACTTATCACGAAATGTTTGCTGATCGATAGTTTCAAAACCTTCAATGCTACCGTTATCCACCAGGAAAAAGTTGGTGAATTGACGGTACTCGTTGTTGGTAACTTCAGTATCATCCATGTAGAACGATCCGATGGTTACCTGTTTGTTGAAGTTGATCTGAGTTGATGCGGGATCTTCATCAGCCTGTCCCATGTGAAATGTTCCGGCAGGAATGGGAACCATCCCCATTGGAACTGTCATGACCCAGCCTGGAGGCCTTCCCTGCGCTCCAACCAGTTCACCTCCGTCACCACCACCTCCTCCACCTCCCAACAAGCCACAGGCAGTGGCCGCCAAACCAGCGACAATCAACAGAAGTTTTGAAGAAACC
>JALOMY010000287.1 GCA_025455225.1 Cyclobacteriaceae bacterium
TTGTACCCAGCATGGTAAGAGGCGCATCAATCTTTCTGGGCTTTGTCCAAATTTTAAGATTGCTAAGCGCAACTGATACTTCAGTGAGTGCAGGAAATATTTCAGTTCCATCAACTTCCAGTGCCGGTTTATTAAAATCTGCATAAATAGCCTCTTGAATTTGCGTTCGGTTCTTCAAGATCCAGGATTGAATTTGTTTCAGTCTTTCTTTGCGCCTGGAAATGGGTTCTTTCCTGGCTTCTAATGCCTGCTTTTTTTGGGATTCAACTATCTCATTAATGCCTGCGAAAATCCCGGCTTTGTCTAGCTCAATGGTCATGGCCGAATGTAGAAAAAATATGGAATTAATCGATTAACCCAAGAAATGACGTAAATCAGCTTGACTCAGATTACGTAAATGTTAATTTTGTTAACATATTCTTAACATTGGCGTAACATTGAAATCGGCCTTAACCCTTTTGCTGCTTCTCACCTGGATCACCCTTCCGGCTCAACTGGATGGGCCATCGAGTGGTATTGGCAGCCCGTCCGAACGCCTATTACCTTATTTACAGACAACACCTGATGTTGCGGTCGATACCAAATCATTCGATTCGTTTGTAGCTAAGCTTTCGAATAAAAATTCGAATGGAACGGTTACGGTTGAATTCATGGAAAGGATTTTTTACCGTGTCCACCAGGCTTATCTGAAACAATACCAGGATCAAACTGCATTCGCCAGTCTTTTTCAATCCGGCAGTTATAATTGCCTTTCAGGCACCATCCTGTTTTCAATCATTCTCGATCATTTCTCGGTTCCCTACGAAGTTATTGAAACCAACTACCACATATTTATTCTGGCTCATGTTCAAGGCGAACGCATTTTGATTGAAACAACCGATGCCAATCGTGGATTTGTGACCGATACGGAACAGATTGAGAAGCGAATTGAAGGTTACCGCCAAAACCAATTACTGACTTCCAATTCCTCGTTGGATTATTACCGGTATAATTTTAATCTCTTTAACCGCGTACAGCAACACGAACTCACCGGCTTATTGTATTTTAATCAAGCTGTGGAAGCATTCAACCGAAATGAGATTTTGGCGTCCATCGAGTTGCTTTCGAAAGCAGGTGAACAGTATAATTCTCCACGCATTACTGAGTTTTCTGATATACTCATTCTTGCTGTGCACGAAAGTGATATGAAACCGGAATTGAAAAGTTCATTGAAGCGTACGCTTCAGACTATCCGGTACAAAGCGTTGCCCGCTATGGCTAGCCTGGATAATTTCTAAGTTTTCAGGATTCGCATTTCAACCCTTCGGTTAAGCCTGTGCCCTTCGGGAGTATTATCGCGCGAAAGCGGCATTGAACCTCCAAACGCTTTCAACTTAATGCGACCCTTCTTTATTCCTTTCGATACCAGGTAATCGCGTACTGCTTCTACCCGTTGCTCGGAAAGCTTCTGATTTTTGGCAGGATCACCCAGATAATCGGTGTGACCCTCCAGCTGAATAACCATGTTTTTGTTATCGTTCATCATGGCGACCACCATATCCAGTTCCGGATACGATTCAGGATCGATTTTGGATTTAGCCACCTCAAAGATCAGATTATTCAAACGCACAACTTTACCCACCTGGTCGCTGGTGGAAGCCAGACTGGCTTGCTCCAGTGGTATGTCTTTAACCAACTTGTTGTTTGAATCTGCCTCGGCAGGATCGATCATATATTTTGCCGTGGAATAACCATTAGCCTCCACCACAATTGAATACCGCTCCCGTTCTACAATCGGAAATGAAAAATTGTTGCTATTAATTACTCCAACACGATTTCCATACGGTAAACTCTGATAGGTTATCCTGGCTGACACCGGTTCTTTGGTTTGGGCATTATAAATTTTGCCCTGAACCATTATGAGACTGTCATTTTGTGAATAGGATAGTAACAGTACCAGGCAAAATCCTATTGTTAAAATTCCTCTCATATTGTTTCAGTTCGTGTTTACCAATCGAGAATAGTAGAAATAATTATTCTGAGATGATTTTAAGTTCTACCCTTCGGTTAATCTCACGTCCGTCAATTTCATCATCATTGCTTACCAGTGGCCTGGATTCTCCATATCCTTTTGCTTCGATTCTGCTTTCCGCAATTCCATTCTTTGATAAATATTCCTTAACAGCCTTAGCTCTTCGAATGGATAGTGCCATATTGTATTTAGCCGAACCCCAATTATCCGTATGTCCTCCTAATTCAACCCGCATTGTGGGTCTGTCGGCCATGAGTTGAATGATTCGGTTCAATTCCGGATAAGATTCAGGCTTCAAAATGCTTTTATCAAAATCAAAGAAGACATTGTTTAAACGGATGGAAACATTTTCATCAATTCGCGCTATGGTTATCGGTCGCAAGGTAAAGTCCTTATCGATTACCTTCTGATCACTTATGCCGCGAAGGTCGATATTCTGACTTTCGGAGATATGATCGGTAGCTTCTGCCCGTATGCCATATAGATTTCCTGCCCGTAGCTTAACTTCATACTCACCAGTTGCAGCATCAGCCTGAACCGAGGTTGTCTGAATTCCATCCGGGAGTTGTTCAACAAGAATGGTGGCGCCAACGGGCATTCCGCTGGAGGCATCTCTCAGTTTGCCCCGAACGGTGATTACCGCATCGGGATTTTTGTAAAGGGGAAGCTTTGCCCGGAAAATGTTGTAATCAGTTTCAGATACCTGGCGTGAATAGTAAGCATATTCACTGGAACTTGGGATGTTGAAAAACACATCATCAAATTCTGAATTAATGTTCTTACCCATATTCCTGGGTTCGGTCCAGTTTTTCCAGGTATTGTCCAATCGTTCGGTTACATAAATATCGGCTTTGCCAAATCCGCTGAATCCGCTTGAAGAAAAATAGAGCGTATGGTCATCCGTAGCCAGAAAGGGCGAGGTTTCATCGGTAACGGTATTAACGGTTGAACCCAGGTTTATGGGCTCACTCCAACTACCATCCTCATTAAGAAATGAAGCATATAAGTCGCGGTCTCCATAAGAATCCCTGCGCTCAACTGACATAAGAATTACACTTCTGGAATTTGAGAGGAAGTAGTTCGCCTTTTCATTCAGGTTATAGTCATTGTTAATGGTAACCGGAATGGGTTCGGTCCACTTTCCATCTTCATAATTACTGATGGAAACACCTGCAGTAAGTTTTCCGCCTTCATAACGATTTCCCAACAACATGGTAGCCATACCATCGGCCGAAAAAGCACTGATCGAATTGATAAAATTCGGAAATGTATTATTAAGTGGTGCTCCGATGTTTCTTGCCAAAGTCCATTTTCCATCCGGGCCTAATTCTGAATACCAGATGTCTTCTTTATCGGTTACGCCTCCGATATTATCGGGGTGGTTTCTGCGACTGAAGTAGAGTGTCTTTCCATCCGGAGAAATTAACGGATTAAGTTCCGTGTATTCACTGTTCACGTTTCCATCGAGCGGTTCAACTATTATATCTGCAGCCAGCATTTCAGGTGTAGGAATGAATGCGATAACCGGGTAGTTTGAATCTGAAATTGCTACAGCATCAATCCCATAAAAATCGGGTACTGCGGCACCATCAAATTCAAGTTTAACGGCAGCTACCGGATACTGTGTCCGGTCAATAAAAACATTGAGCATCCGGCTTTTTAAAGGCTTAGCGCCAGGAACCTGCTTATATACTTCGTGTTCGTTGCCGGATTCATCATACAATAAAATCCGATACAATGCACCAGGGTTATGAGACTCGGCAACAGCAATTTGCTGAATGCTCACCGGGTTGGAAAAGCCCAGTTTAAGAAATTCACTTCGATTCGGTTTATCAGGAGCCCACGCTCCCGGATTCTGACCACCCCCAGGAAGTACATTAGGCTT
>JALOMY010000288.1 GCA_025455225.1 Cyclobacteriaceae bacterium
AGAATGGTAATATATTTTGGAATAGGGCGAAACACTTCGTGTGATCCAGACATTACCTCCAATTACGCTATCGTGGCCGATAATTGTATCGCCACCCAAAATTGTTGCGCCCGAATAGATCACTACATTATCTTCAATAGTGGGATGTCTTTTTTTTAGTGCGTCTTCTTTGCTAACGCTTAAGGCTCCCAATGTAACACCCTGGTAAATTTTAACATGATTGCCGATGTGGGTGGTTTCACCGATAACCACACCAGTACCATGGTCAATGCAAAAATGATGGCCAATTTGAGCACCCGGATGAATGTCTATTCCGGTTTTACCGTGGGCAAATTCTGTGATGGCTCTCGGAATTCCCTCTACATTAAGTTTCCCCAATTCATGAGCAATTCGGTATGCTGAAATGGCTAAAAACCCGGGATAGGTGCGGATAACTTCCTGACGGCTTTTTGCTGCGGGATCGCCTTCATACATCGCTTCAACATCCTGGTTTAATTGCAGAAGAAGGGATGGAAGCTTTTCAAAAAACTGTTGGGTAACTGCCTTTTGAGTTGAGCCGGACAGTTTCTGATGGGAGTGTTCAAGAAGATCTGCAAGTTGATTCTGAACGAAATTCAAATGATTTTCAAAGTCGTTATAGTCAGTGAATTTTCGATGGGCAAAATCCGGAAAGAGTACGCCCACAACATTCATGAAGAAATCGGCAATTTCCTGGGGGGAAGGACAGTCCGGGCATTCAATATGCGCCTTAAATAATTGCTCTTTAAATTCAGCAGTCATGACCAGAAATGAATTATTACTTAAACGTTAAAAGGATAACCAACAAATATCAAAAATGATTATTTACCGAATGTAATCTTTCACATTTATTTAGGTAAGATTTTCATTTGAAGCGTAAAATTAGTGAGCTACAATCTTTGGGTTTACGCTTAAGATGACAAAAGTCATTGCTTAGTGGAAAAAGTCAGTTGAAATTATGTGGCTTTAAAAATGCAACCACCATTCAAATTGAAAGTTATGAAAACCTGTATTTTATTTGTAATTCCAATTCTGTTGCTCAGTGCCTTTTCGATGAGTGTAATAGCTCAATCCGATTCGAAAAAGGAAAAGGTAATTTCGGATAGTAAGAATGCTAAAGAAGAATTTATCAAAGCCGATAAAACCATGGCCGAGTTATTTAACCGGTCATATGCTTATGTTATCTTCCCGAATGTAGGTAAAGGAGGTGTTGGGGTAGGAGGTGCTGCAGGAAACGGTGCTGTTTACCAGGGCGGAAAGCTGATTGGTACTGCCAAATTAACGCAGGTTAGTGTTGGACTCCAGTTGGGTGGTCAATCGTACCGGGAAGTTGTATTTTTTGAGAATGAAGAAGTACTGAATCGCTTTAAAGATAACCGGATAGAATTTTCAGCACAGGTTTCTGCGGTTGCTGCAGCATCCGGAGCTTCAGCCAATGCCAAGTATGTAGAAGGGGTTATGGTATTCACTATGCAAAAAGGAGGTTTGATGTACGAGGCGGCAATAGGTGGGCAAAAGTTTAAGTTCGAAGGAAATTGAATAACAATTAATAAAGACGTCTATTAAGTTTCCATAGGATATCGTAAACCGATTTGTATTCTTACTTCCTTCATGATTTCCTGAAGAAGTATAGTATTATGATGCGATACAACTGAACTCTCAAGAGTTCCGTTTAGTATACAATCAGTAGCCTCCTGGATTTCATAGTGGTAGCCAAAGGTGGGGCGGTTATCATTAAACGTATCAATGAGCTCTTTATCCTTGCCGTATAAGAAGCAGGTGGAAGCTTTATAGAAATCAGGTAATTCAATATATCCCTCAGTTCCGAATATATATCCTTTGTTGAGGGTATTGGCTAGCACTGTAGTGTTAAGTACGGAAGTTATATCGTCATACGTGAGCACCATTACTGTACTTTCATCTATACCGGTTTGTCCGATACGGGCAGTAGCAAAAATACGGTCTGGTTTTCGATCCATTATGAATGAACTGAAAGCAATGGGGTAAATACCCAAATCCAATAATGCGCCACCAGCCAGCCAGGGATTATAAATGCGGTTATTCGGATTAAATTCCATACAGTATCCGAAATCAGCAGTAATCATTTTAATTGAACCGATTCTTCCCTGTACAATCCATTCTTTGGCTTTATGCAGTGCGGGCATAAAATAAGACCACATCGCCTCCATCAGGAATGCTTTGTTTTCATGCGCCACGGTAACCAAATGCTGAAATTGTTTTAGGTTAATGGTGGCCGGTTTTTCTACCAAAACAGCTTTGCCATTTTGCAGACATGCCAGACTCTGTTCATAGTGAAAGGAATGGGGTGTCGCTATATATACAGCATCGACTTCACTTGAAGTATACAATTCATCGTATGTTAAGACTTTCTTAATGCCGTATTCGCTGGCAAAGTTCTGTGCACGAAGAGTATCACGGGAAGCAACTGCAACCAATTGGGTTTTAGAAGTTGCTCGCAGGTCTTCTGCAAACTTTCGGGCAATCTTGCCCGGACCAAGAATTGCCCAACGTACCACTTTTTTATTGTGCATATTTGTTTAATAAACGAAAGGATTGAAGTTAGCAATATTCCATGATCCGGAAAGCACTTAAAGGAGTATGGCAAGTCATTCTTAAAGCACTTCAACAAGGAATGACTTCACGAGGAATGGCCTTAACACTGGCGATGGGAGTTGTTTTATCAATTTTCCCGGTGTATGGAATCACAACCCTATTATGTCTATTAGTGGCCATCCTCTTTAGACTAAATATTATTGTGATTCAGGCTGTTAATTATCTTATGACGCCTGTTCAATTAGTACTGTTAATTCCATTTCTTAAAAGTGGAAGCTGGCTCATGGGATTAAACAGCGATAGCCTTACTTTTAACGGCCTGATGAATCGCTTTAAATCGGATTTTTGGGGAGTCGTTCAGGAATTGGGATGGGTAATCCTGGGCGGGATTTCAGTCTGGCTTCTTATCGCTATTCCCGTTTTTCTGGTTCTCTTCTTTATTGCTTACTGGATTCTGGAGCGCTGGAGAAGAAATAAATTGCCCGGCACTGCGTGATTTCCTGAAACATTTTGATCCAAAATTGTTTTATCAACAGGAAATCGAATGCCCATGAATATCCAGTCTTCCTTCTTGGATTCTATGCGTCTTCATGGAGACGTCCAGGCAGACCAACTGATCAACCAACTTTTCAATGCGGATAATCAACATGAGGTATATTCTATCCTGCAACTGGATAATTCAGAAATAAGGAAACTTAAAACCAAGTCACGCATAGCCAAATTTTTAACAACAACCAGGGAAAATCCGGATTGGTTTGATCCAAAGAGCCTTCTTCGCGGACAAAAGGTCTTTGAATTCTGGGCTACAGAAATCATGTCACTGCTGGGTTCAATGGCATTACCTTATTGTTATGCAGCATCGCCCGGAAATAAAGCCCTTTACCTTTCCGATAAAATGCGGTATTCGCCCGGTAAGCGATTGTTGGATACAGCAACCTTTGTTATTGAAGTCAGCACGCCTGGGAGTTTGAATAAATCAAGTAATGGAATTATTCAGATCAACAAGACCCGATTGATTCATGCTATCGCCCGTTTCTATTTGATGAAGAAAAACTGGAACATGGAGTGGGGATTACCAATTAACATGGAGGACATGGCAGGCACAAACCTTGCCTTTTCCGTCATCACTTTATTGGGATTGCAGAAATCAGGTGTTGTTCTCTCCGATAAACAAAAGAATGATTTCATTCATCTTTGGAGGTACATTGGCTATCAAATGCACATTCATAATGATTTGCTTCCAACCACTTATATAGAATCCTATCACCTAGCCAAAATCATT
>JALOMY010000289.1 GCA_025455225.1 Cyclobacteriaceae bacterium
GACATACCAACGTATACCATCAAAGCGAATATCAACCAGCTGCTGATTTCGTTCCAATTGAATCCGATCTATACTGTTCCAATCGTCTACCTGAAATATTGCTGAATCAACTGTTTCAGAATAGTTGGTGGAGATCCAATAATACCCGGTCGTAGCAGCACTAATCACCAGTAGCGTTACAAGTAACAATCGGTTGCGCTTCTCCTGATTCATGCCGATTTACCAAATTTTTGCTTTCTTAAATACATATTAACTAATCCGTAAAAAAGTAAAACAACGATCGGTAACACCAGGTTAATCACCTGCCATTTCGTTTTTTCAATGCGAATTTTCTCCTTGTCTAACGGACGTATTTTGACCTCTTTCGAACGTGTGCGAATCAATCCGTTCTCATCAACCAGGAAAGCCACAGCATTTAACAGCAACTCTTCATTGGCAAATGTATAATTGGTAAATGGATCCAGACCAAGTTGCTGCGGGTTTCCCGACCGGGGGTTAATATCGTTTCGGGCAATATCTCCATCGGAGATTATGATGATCCGGGTAGGTTCTCCTTCTGCTTTATAGTTTGCTGTATCAACACCATCGGGTAAGAATCTGTTTTTATACAGCGATGTAAAGCGGCCTTCGAGCAAATATGCAACCGGCAAATTTCCCTGATCAAAATTTTCTGGCCTGACATTTCTGCGAATCTCATTAATGGATACCGGTACAGGTGCAATGATTTTTCGCGAATAAGGTGATGTAAAGGCCAGTGGAGTTTTACGGATACCATCTGCTTTTACAGTATCAAGACTACTCGAAAATTTCAGCATGACTGCGTCCAGGTTTCGCGTGATGGGGTGATCGGCATAACGGTTTACGAGCGGAAAAAAAGGCCAGTCCATCAACTGAAGCTGAGGTTTCCCTCCCTGCTGGCCGGTCACTACCGGGTACAAACCCGCGTTACGATCCTGCAGGAGATCGGCATTGATCCGTATTCCATATTTAAAGAGTAAATCATCCAATCGTAATTCATAGGGAAATGCAAAGTAATCTTCACGTGAGGCACTATCCATAGTGGCTTCCAACCGGTCGAGCATTAATAAAAGTTTACCCCCATTCATTACGTACTGATCCAGCTTATATTTTTCGGCTTCATTGAAAGCTTGTGTTGGCTTTGCCAGGATGAGAGCATCGTATTCACGAAGTGATGCTTTACGTTGAAGGTTCACTTTGTATACATCGTACAATTCAAGAAGCGCATTATTTAAACTGGCAATCTGCAAACTGTCCAATTCTCCATGACCCTGGATAAAGCCAATGCGCTTACGATCCAGGTTTACCAACTTAAATATGGCATTTGCCAATTCGTATTCAAGGCCTTCAATAGATTGATTAATTTCCTCTTCTTGTTTATTTGCCTTGTTTCCTTTGAGCAACATCACCCCGGTTTCCATGCCTCCATAGGAAATGACAGCACCCGGAAAAATAAGCTTCTCTACCGTTTGTGCATCTTTTCGCTCAACCACCCGAGTAGGTATAATTCCCTTTCGCGAAAGATCTTCCATGAATTCCGTTCGTGCCTGTTGGCTTAACGCAGATCCAGGATCGGTGAACGAAACCTTAACTTTATTACCTGAATAGATCCGGAATTCATCCAGAACTTCCTGAATAGAATTCCGCAATCGTCTGAAACTTGCATTCAGATCACCCTCCAGATAGACTTCAACATACACTTCATCATCCAGTTCGCTAAGAATCGATTTTGTTTGTTCTTTAATGGAATACCGTTTATCCTCGGTTAAATCAACTCGAAAAAAATAATCGGAGGCCACCAGGTTGATCAATACAATCAGCATCAGGCTATTGGCCAGAAACAACAGATCGCCAGTTTTCTTGCCTTTCAGATTCACCATGACCGGGAGCCGATTTTTAATTTGGTTAACAATAAGAAAAGCATCGCCAACGATAAAAAATAAATCAGATCTCGGCTATCAATCAAGCCTTTACCCAAGGCATCGTAATGATAATTCATACCCAGTTGACGAATAATCAAAACATTGGCCGACCAAAGATTTAAATTAGAAATCGAATCAAAACCAGCATATAGTAAAAAGCAGAAAAAGGCCCCCAGAATGAATGAAACAATCTGGTTGGTTGTAAGCGATGAGGAAAAAAGTCCGATCGCACAGAAGGCTGCACCTAAAAGAACCAACCCGATATACGACCCGATGACACCCGAGGTGTCGATATTGCCAGCCGGGTCACCAAGATAGGAAATGGAAAAGTAGTAAATCAGCGTTGGTAATATGGAAAAAATAATCAATAACAGTCCGGCTAAATATTTTCCCAGAATAATATCCCAGTCGCTGAGTGGTCTTGTAAGCAACAATTCCATCGTGCCCGCACGTTTCTCTTCGGCAAAGCTGCGCATGGTAATGGCTGGTATAAGAAAAATATAGACATAGGGAGCCAGGGCGAAGAAGGTTCCCATGTCGGCATATCCATATTCCAACACAGAAGTCTCTGGAAAAACCCATAACAATAAACCCATGGCGGTGAGGAAAACACCAATAACGATGTAAGCGATTAATGAATTTAAAAAACCATTGAATTCTTTAAACAGAATGTGCGTCATGCTTCAGCCTGTTTATGTGTAAGTGTTCTGAAAATATCTTCCAGCGAACTGGCTTCAAGATGGAGCCCGATAAGGGTGTTATTCGTTTCAGATGCAAACCGAAATAATTCCGGGCGAATATCGGTTTTCTGAAATGAAATGATCCTGAATGTATGGTCGTTGATTATCTCTACTTCATGTACTCCGGAAATCGATCGGAGACTATCCGCATTCAATTTGTTTTCAAACTCCACACGTACGACTTGTTCTTTCTCCTTCTGACTGATCAGGTTAGATAGTGAATCATCTGCCACAATTTTTCCCTGATTAATAACAACCACCCTATCACACAAAGCCTGCACTTCTTGCATAATGTGGGTAGAAAACAACACAGTCTTGTTCTTACTGATTTCTTTAATCAGTTTCCGGATTTCCAAGAGCTGATTAGGGTCCAGGCCAGAAGTTGGTTCATCGAGGATAAGAACCTTCGGATCGTGAATCAACGCTTGCGCTAAACCAACTCGCTGGCGGTATCCCTTCGAAAGGGATTCTATCTTCTTATGTTGTTCCCGGGTGAGGCCGCATTGATCAATCATTTCCGAAACTCGTGTACGAAGAATCTTTCCACGCAGACCATAAAGCCCACCGATAAACCGCAGGTATTCATGAACGAACATATCGGTGTACAACGGATTGTGTTCTGGCAAATAACCGGTAATGCGTTTAACAGCCATGGCATTTTCGGTTACATTAAATCCCTCCACGATTAATTTACCGGAAGAAGGCGGCAGGAACGTTGTGGCAATTTTCATAGTAGTTGACTTGCCGGCACCGTTTGGACCCAGGAATCCAACAATCTCACCCCGGTTGACCGAAAAGGAAATATCATCAACTGCCTTTTGGTTGCCAAAGAGCCGGGTTAGATTCTGAATAAGTAATGACATAAATTACGGGCGCACAAAACTAAAAAAATTAGCGTTGGCATAGCGATTCCAAATGAAAGCCTGTTACTATTGTTTGGCGTAAATCATTCATGAAAGTCATTCGCGGCATATAAATTGCCTCAGAAACGAATTAATAATAATATTGGGCGGTAAAATCAGTGTGAAAATGAGAAGCATAGGCATTTGGGTTCTCCTGTTGGTATCGATTTATTTTCAGGCCCTGGGTCAATCCGGTAAAACCGGCTATCAGATCCAGTTTAAAATCACCGGCCTGAAGGATTCAACGATTTATCTCGGCTACTATTATTCGGATGGAACGTATGT
>JALOMY010000290.1 GCA_025455225.1 Cyclobacteriaceae bacterium
TCAGTTTCAAAGCCTTCTTCTTCAAGACCTTGTTTAAGAAATCCAACAATGCCGGCTTCGTCTTCAACGATCAGAATTCGCATAAACAAAAGTAAACATAAACACCTTAGCAGAATCTTTGGTGAAGCTTAAGATTCGCTTAAGATTTAATACAGGCTATCAGGTAACAATGCCTCGCCTGTACAGGATAAGACCCAAGGCGATCAGCAGCAATCCAACTGAACCAAAAAGGATATGGAGGTAATTGATTGTTTGAAGCATGATCATCTGAATTCCGATCCATCCGGTAAGAATGGTACCTTGCATCATAATCAGCTTTTCGTAGTGCTTGACGTTAAGTACAATAAGCCAGGTAATGGCCAGGCTAAGAAGTCCATTGAATATAAAAAGAATAATTCCCGGAACCAGGTAATCGGCAAAGGGTGAATTAATCAATAGATCAACCGTCATATTCAGAGCTGATCCGTCCGGAGAACGCATCAGCATCCAACCACCAAAGCAGGCTGCAATTCCGTTAAACAGCAGCAGCATTAAAGCAAATTGTCGGGCACTCGGTCTCATCGCATTACAGTAATAAATTCATCAATAGCCTCATAATTAAGTTGTGATTTTGATTTGCTCTCTTTCGCGATCATGCGCACCATAAACTTCTCGATGAAATTCATCTTCTCAATCAGCAACTCACCACCAAATAAGCCATGAGCTTTGGCGTGTTTCCGTAGTTCTTCAGGATAGGCATTATCAAATTCCTGTTTACCCAGTTCCTGGTTCATGAAACAAATGAATAATCCCAATTTCTTTTCTAACAAAGCATCTTTGTGTTGTTCACAAAACCGTTTTATCCGGGGCTGGATCTGGCCGATATGAATTGACCCTCCTATTATCACAGAATCGTAATCTGAAAATTCAGGGGATTCATTTTTTTCAAGATCAACCGCATGGGTAGTACCGGTACCAATTCCATTAACCAGGCGATCCACTACTTTTCGTGTGGTTCCGTGCTGGGTCATATATACAATCAGGGTGTTCATAGGTGTGGTTGACTGGCAGACAAACTACCATCTTCAACCCGGCCGTTCAATGATCACAATCAATGCATAGGATGATATCCATCATGATCATTCATGAAGCAGGAAGGATTACCGGGTGGATTCCATCCAATATTTTCATGATCGCTGATTTTCTAAGTAATTATGAATACATTCTGTCAACCTCCTTCTGATAATGATCCATTAGCAGATGGCGGACAGGTTTAAGCGTAGTGGTTAACTCACCCGATTCAACAGTCCAGTCCTGATGGCAAAGAACAAAGTCTTTTACACGTTCGTGGCTGGAGAGTTCTTCGTTCAGTTGGTTGATTTCCTGCTGATACCGGCCCCGCACCTTAATATTGTAAACCATAAATTCCGGGGCTGTCCAGTGAATGCCTTCTTGCCTGCACCATAATTCCAGCCATTCAAAATTGGGTACGATAAGCGCAGTAACAAATGGCTTGTTGAACCCGATGATGAGGCAACGCTCAATAAACGGTGATTTCCTGAAGTGATTTTGTAAAACCAAAGGTGCAATGTATTTGCCGGTAGTGGTCTTAAAGATATCTTTCTTGCGATCCGTGATTACCAGAAACCGGCTATCGGTAATTTTACCTACATCACCGGTGCGAAACCAGCCATCTTCTGTAAATACCAGTTGCGTAAGGTGAGGTTGTTTATAGTAGCCTTTCATCACATTCTGTCCTTTCACAAGGATTTCGCCTTCGCCTTCTTCATTGGGATTATCAATCATCAAATCGATTCCGGGTATCGGTAAGCCTACCGTGCCAAACCGGTTCAAACCGGGCTCAAACCGATTTACCGAAATAAAGGGTGAAGTTTCGGTCATGCCATATCCCTCCGCTACCTGGATTCCCGCTGCCGTAAACAGCCGGGCAATTTCCGGCTGAAGAGAGGCTGCACCTACAACCATGTAGTTGATCTTACCTCCAAGCTTTTTGCGCCATTGACCGAGTACCAACCAACGCGCAAATAATAATTGAATTGATAAAATCGGATTCCGCAATCCCGGCCGGTGAAGTTTACCCACTTTTATTGCCCATAGTATGACGTTACGTTTAAGCCAGTTATGTTGTAATGTTTGTTCGACCATATAATCGTACATCTTCTCAAGTACGCGGGGTACACTTGTACAGAAATGTGGCTTGACCGATTTGAAATCGAAGGCAAAGGTCTCTTTTCGCTGGCTGAAAAAGACCGACAACCCAAATGCCATGTATGCATACGTAGATGTTCTTTCGAAGATGTGGCTGAATGGAAGAAAACTCAGCACACGTTGACCAGGTTCAAGCGGTAACAGGGTAAGTATGGCCTTAATGCTGGTGACAATATTCTGATGCGTAAGCATAACTCCTTTTGGTATGCCAGAACTGCCTGAAGTATACAGGATGCACATAAGGTCATCCGGAGTAATCGAGTCCTTAATTCGGTGAAGTTGATGGCGAATATCCGAGGTTGCCTCAGGGTGCTCCATGGCTTCGAAGTAACCCTCTTCACCCGGTTGAAGATGAACAACGGGAATGGAGAGGGTTGCATTTTTAACTGCCTGATTGAATTTCTGGAACAGCAATGCATCGGCTGCTATACACAACCGGCTTTCGGTCTCGCTAATTATGTTGACAATCTCATGATCCGCTGCTGTGGGATGAACAGGCACCACAATAAGTCCTGCCTGCTGGCAGGCAAAATCCAGAATCATCCAATCCGGACTTCCAATCACCGGTACAAAGACTATCCGATCTCCTTTTGCATAACCTTGTTGAATAAACCAGCAAGCCAGGATTTCCGATTGAAGAATAATGGTATCGATGGAGATGGGTTTCCACTTGCCCTGATCAAATTTATTCAAGGCCGAACGGTTTGGGAATTTCGCTCGCTGATATTCGGGGATATCAAATATCCGGGTAAAGTCAGCCGATGGTACACGATTGATTTCCATACCTGTTTCAACTACTTTTCCTGGCTTTCAGATCAAGTATAGTATAAAGTACTTCAAAAAACTCAGCAAAGTCGGGCAGGTTATTATGCCTCGCTCCTTCAATGGGGTGAAGCATCACATTATCCGGATATAAGGCTTTTAATTTTTCGCTTTGTGAATACGATATGAGCCGGTCGTGCGTGCCATGAATAATATGCACCGGGCAGCGAACATTCTTCAAGTATAAATCGGTGCGGATATCGTAGCGCAGCAAATATTTCAACGGAATAAAAAACAAGTACCGGTTAACATTGTAATAGAAACTAAAGTAGGGAGAATCCAGGATCAGCAAGCCCGGTTTATTCCAGGAAGCAATTCGTGCTGCCACACCACTTCCCCACGAACGCCCATACAACACAATTTTATCTTCGGCATACTGCTCACTCAGCCATTTGTAGAGAAATTGCGCATCGTTGAATACACGGGATTGCGTTCGTTTACCGCGGCTTTTGCCGAAGCCCCGATAATCCATCATAAAAAAATCGTACCCGTTGCTGAGAAAATCTTTTGCAAACTTTCCCCATCCTTTCAGGCTTTTCGAATTGCCTTTTAGGTAATATACCACCCCTCTGGAATTAGGCACTTTAAAATGGATGGCGTTAATACGACCGCCATCTTCCATTTCAAAATCAAGTTCCTCAAACGGAAACGGATACTTATATTGAAAAGTGTGTGATAATATCTCAGGCCGAAAAAATCCGTAGTGCTGAAAGAAATAAAAGGAAAGACATATTGCGAGGTACAACAAACCCAGGTAAAGAAGTAGTGTAACCAACATGAAGACAATTTACAATTAACATCGATCAAATAACAATCG
>JALOMY010000291.1 GCA_025455225.1 Cyclobacteriaceae bacterium
AGCCACCACGGTTCCTCCACCATTTTCTCCATACTTCTGGAGGGAGAACTCATAACCTTCGAAAAATTTCTGCCAGGTAGCATCTACACTTAAAGGGTCTTGCTTATAATTTTGATACAATTGATCCAGGTAGCCGACATCGGCATTGGAGATGTAGGAGTATTTATCCATGGCTTTTTTAATGAGGAATCAAATGTATTGAACCTCATCAGGATAAAAAAATTGAATACTCGCTTAGACATTTATTACTGAATTTCAATTTCTGATCTTCCTGAATCATCGATTGGTCAATCGTAAAAAACTCCTATATTTGCCTCCCTTAAAAATCGGACGAGTTCCACAAACAAAAACTGAGTAAAAATGGCAGTTAAAATCAGACTGGCCCGCAGAGGCCGCAAAAAACTGGCAAGATTCGATGTAATCGTAGCGGATGCCAGATCACCACGCGATGGTAATTTTATTGAAAAAATCGGTACGTATGATCCGCTGACTGTACCCGCCACCATTGAATTGAACGAAGACAAGGCATTTCAGTGGCTGATGAATGGCGCCCAACCTTCTGATACGGTGAAAGCCATGCTTTCCTATCGGGGCATAATGTTGCGCAAACACCTCCAGATCGGTGTAATTAAAGGCGCGTTAAGCCAGGAAGAAGCCGACCGAAAACTGGCTGAATGGAAACAAGCCAAGACTGCGAAGATTCAAGGCCGTGTTGATAAACTGGCTGAAGACAAGAGAGCACGTGCGAAAGCCCGTAAAGAAGCTGAAACGAAAATCAAGGAAGCCCGTGCCGAAGCCATCCGCAAAAAGGCTGAAGTTGCCGCCCAGGCACCTGAATCAGCTCCTGCTGAAGGCGAGGCCACTGCACCTGCAGAAAGCGAAAGCCAGGCTTAATACGCATTACGATTTATTTTTAAATGCCAGTACCTTTAAGGGCCTGGCATTTTTATTTTATCAATCCACTACCATGACGCGTGAAGATTGTTTCAAAGCCGGATTTATCATGCGGCCGCACGGATTAAAAGGTGAAGTAACCATTTCACTCGATCCGGATTCTCCGGCTGAATGGAATGATCTGGATGTGATCTTTGTAGAATTGAACAATACCCTTGTTCCCTACTTCATCCAAACTGTTTCGGTACGCGGTGATAAAGCTTTTTTAAAACTGGAAGATGTGGATACCCCGGAACAGGCCGGTTTATTGAAAAATCATTCCCTTTATCTTCCCAGAACTTCTCGTCCTAAACCGGTGGCCGGTGATTTTTATGATGATGAGGTAATCGGCTTTGAAATCCATGATTTAAATGCCTTGTTGATCGGCAAGGTTAAAACAATTGAGCGGGCTGGAATAAATCGCTTTTTGATTGTTGACTATCAGGATAAAGAAGTAATGATTCCAGCTCAAAAACCCCTGGTGAAAAGCATTAATCGGTCAAAAAAAACAATTACAGTTGACCTGCCTGACGGATTCCTGGAAATTTAAAACCTATGCACATTGATATCATCACCTGCCTTCCCCGCCTCATTGAAAGTCCGTTCAAGGATTCGATCCTGAAGCGTGCACAGGCCAAGGGATTAGCCTCCGTTAACCTGATCGACTTGCGTGAATATGCTGAGGGTAAACATAAATCCGTGGATGATTATGCCTTTGGAGGTGGAGCCGGCATGGTACTGATGATTGAACCGATTGACCGGTGCATCAGCGACCTGAAATCAAAACGTGCCTATGACGAGATCATTTACATGAGTCCGGATGGGGATCTGTTTACCCAGGCAATCGCCAATGAGCTTAGCCTTAAGCAAAACCTAATCCTGCTGTGCGGGCATTATAAAGGAGTTGATGAGCGGGTACGCGAACACCTGGTTACCCGGGAAATCAGCATTGGCAATTATGTACTTTCCGGGGGTGAACTGGCGGCAGCGGTTGTTACCGATGCGGTGATACGGCTGATACCAGGAGTCTTATCGGATGAAACCTCGGCCCTTACCGATTCATTCCAGGACGGCCTGGTTGCCCCACCGGTTTTTACGCGCCCGGCTGATTATAAGGGTTGGAAAGTACCGGAAGTCCTTCTTTCAGGAGACCATGCCCGGATAGATCAATGGAAACAAGAAAAAGCCCTGGAAAGAACGCAAAAAAGGCGCCCCGAACTGCTTTTATGATGGGAAACTGATCCCTTTATAAGGAACAATCCTTTGTTGCCCCTTCGGATTTCTGAAATCTTTCCCTACATTTGCAGTCCATTTTTGAAAACACGCTATTATGGCCGATTTAATAAAAGTTGTGGAGCAGGAATTTGCCGCTTCACGTGAAAAAATGCCCGCTTTTAAAGCCGGTGATACGGTTAACGTTCACGTTAAAATCAAGGAAGGTAATAAGGAACGCATCCAGCAATTCCAGGGCGTTGTGATTCAGCGCAGAGGCTATGGCACCAATGGCGAAACTTTTACGGTTCGTAAAGTTTCCAACGGTATTGGTGTGGAGCGTATATTTCCCATCACTTCTCCCAGCATCGACAAGGTGGAAGTGGTTAAACAAGGTAAGGTGCGCAGGGCCAAATTATACTACATGAAAGGCCGCCAGGGCAAATCAGCCAGAATCAAAGAAAAGATTTGATATTCAAATACTTACAAAAGCCATCCGGTTCGCTCCGGATGGCTTTTTTGTTTACGGACCGCTCCCGTTCAAGTCATTAGCATACGATTAAATAATTGATAACTTTGTCTCCCTACTTAAAAACCTATGGCTAAACAATCAAAACTGAACATTTCAAAGATTTTAGGAAAAGACGCCAAGTATCTCCTCGATCATAAAAGCAAGACCATTACGACCAACCAAATACATGTTCCCGGCCCTGATTTTGTAGAGCGTGTGTTTGTTAATTCCAATCGTTCTCCTCAGACGCTACGAAGCCTGCAGTCGCTTTTCAACACCGGCCGGTTAGGCGGAACCGGATATTTATCAATCTTACCCATCGACCAGGGAATTGAACACAGTGCCGGAGCATCATTTGCAAAAAACCCGATCTATTTCGATCCTGAAAATATTGTTAAGCTGGCTATTGAAGGCGGCTGTAATGGCGTGGCCACAACATTCGGTGTGCTGGCTATGATGTCGCGTAAATACGCGCATCGTATTCCATTCATCGTAAAAATCAATCACAATGAATTGCTGACGTACCCGAATAAATTTGATCAGATCATGTTTGGTTCGGTTGAAGAAGCCTGGAACCTGGGTGCGATGGCGGTTGGTGCAACCATCTATTTTGGATCCGATAATTCAACACGTCAGATCCAGGAAGTAGCGGCTGCCTTCGAACGTGCACACGAACTGGGTATGGCTACTATCCTGTGGTGTTATATCCGGAATAATGCTTTTAAACAAGGTGGCAAAGATTACCACGTATCAGCAGATTTAACCGGTCAGGCCAATCACCTCGGTGTAACCATTCAGGCCGATATCATCAAGCAGAAGCTTGCCGAAAACAATGGCGGCTACAAAGCGCTGAACACAGGTGGTTCCAGCTACGGCAAGCTGGATGAACGCATATATACGCAACTCACATCCGATCACCCGATAGATCTGTGCCGTTACCAGGTTGCTAACTGTTACATGGGCCGGGCCGGTTTGATTAACTCCGGTGGCGATTCCAAAGGAGCAAGTGATATGGCAGATGCTGTACGTACAGCCGTAATCAATAAACGCGCGGGCGGTATGGGATTGATTTCAGGACGGAAGGCTTTCCAACGGCCCATGAAAGAGGGCGTTGAAATTCTGAATGCCATTCAGGATGTGTATCTGGATTCCAACATTGATCTCGCATAAGTCATTTAATCATAAATCGCCAGGTGGAAAAATTGTACATACGCGCGAATTAAAAAACAACGCGTATGTGGTACCTGAGGAAGATTATCACGTCCGTGTTGGTTCAAAAGAATACTTTGAAATCCTGTTTGATAACAACGAGTATACAGAGTTGGATGCAAATATGGAATCAGCGGACCCGCTTAAATTCAAGGATACCAAGCCCTATCCAAAGCGCATCAAGGAGACTCAGGAAAAAACCGATCTGAAAGATGCTGTACGAACTGCCTTTGGCAAAATGAACGGTCTGGATCTGGTGATTGCCTGCATGGACTTCAGTTTCATTGGCGGATCTATGGGCTCAGTAGTAGGTGAAAAAATCGCCCGGGCCATGGATCATTCGCTGCAACATAACAAGCCGTTCCTGATGATTTCCCGTTCTGGTGGTGCCCGAATGATGGAAGCAGGTTTATCGTTAATGCAGATGGCGAAAACTTCGGCTAAAATTCATTTGCTCGATCAGGCAAAAATTCCCTACATATCATTAATGACCGACCCGACAACCGGTGGTGTTACGGCTTCCTATGCCATGTTGGGTGATTTTAATATTGCCGAGCCCGGAGCGTTGATCGGCTTTGCCGGCCCTCGTGTAATTCGTGAAACCATCGGTAAAGATTTACCCAAAGGATTTCAGAGTGCCGAGTTTGTACTGGATCATGGTTTCCTTGATTTTATTATCGATCGCAGAAACCTAAAAGCGCGATTAACAACGCTGCTGAATATGCTTAGAAGCTAATCTAGTACTTATTCGTCAATTTATAGTTCTGATCTTTTATTCATCTCATTTATTCAAGGCATAAAAAAAACCCTTCTGTTAAACAGAAGGGTTTTTTATTGTTAAGACAACCCATTTTTAGGGCCGTACCAATTTCCAGATAAACTTGTCGAGTAGAGTTCCATCTGCAGCCTTGTATTCAAAGGTAATGGTCATCTCCTGGGTACACTGATTATAAGTACCTGTACCTTCAATAGTGCGGTTACTAGGACCTGGTTGAACAGGTGCAGTTACAACCTGGGATTCAACATCGAATGATTCTTCGAACACAATATAGATCGGGATACCACTGTCGTACCAGTTGTCTGCATTGTACCTGTCAGGTTCGCCAGGAGCCTGGGACAAGTTAACCGTGTAAGGACCATAGCCACCGAAAAACTCAGATGATTCCGTTGCATCATATGCACCGCCCCAAACTGAATTATCGTAAGTACAATAGTCCGTTACTGTGTAAGTCAGGCGCTGCGCGGGATAAAACTGATTACTTTGAAACAAACCAGAAGCAACGATGTCTGCCGCTAATACTTTGGATCCATCAGTTAGATTGAGATCACTCTCAATTGACACACCAAATTTATACACCGTCAACATGGTTTCTACATCATCTGGATTGGTGTAGTCCAATCCTAATGCTTCCAGAATGTCCACTAAAGGAATTGAAACGGACACCCATGGACGTATATAGTCGTCAGTTTGTTGAAATTCTGAGAAGGGAACATTCAAGAGAAAAACTCGGTCGAGTTGAACCGTTCCATCCGGGTTGGGAGTACGCTTAACAGTATAGATGTCAAAGCTCTCCAGGGTGGTAGGATCTTCAGCCAGGATTTCAGCATCAAAATCAAAAGTTTCGTCCCCTTGGATAATACGAGGGAAAAATTCAGCCCCCGGCTTACCTTCGAAGTAGATATTCTGAAGTTGTTGACCGCGCAATGCAAGAATGGTACCCTTCTTCACAAAATTGAACTGAAGCGGGTCAAGCGTATCGTCTGCGCAGGCAAATGCCAACGCTATAAACGCCAAGGCCAATAGTTTATTGATAATACTTTTCATAGGTTTCATTAGTTAATAACGTCAGGATTGGTGTCCCAGAAAACTTTAACGGTAGCATTGTAGTCCTTCTGTACCGCATTTTCATTCAGGTTCACATAATCAGCTGGATAAATCTGTGACCTTAAGAAAGGACCTGGATTTGGCTGAAGAGTTGGCTGAAGGTTACGCGGAGCGCTGGTTCTGCGCAGGTTGTTGTAGGCTTCCACACCATTACCCCAAAGTGAAATATAGAATTCACGACCGGATACATCTAATTTATTAGCTGCATTGTCGTAGGCATCCAAAACGGCTGCAACGTAAGCATCGGTTGAAGACTCACGACCCGGAGATAACACCTGACCTTTGCTCGTTGCAAAGTTCTTAATCTGGGTTATCGATTTACGGATTCCAGTTTCCATGTCTGCACGTGCACCTGCTACATCATTGGTGCGGATTTTAAATTCAGCCTTCATGAAATCAGTAAACCACGACATCATAATCGGATGTATACCGGCTCCATTGCCGCCATCACCTTGTACGGTTTGACCCCAGAATGTGGGTGACAAGTTATTGTCAATTTTTCCACCGGCCGGATAAACACCAACGCACGTTAATACCGGTCCATCGGGAGGAATACCAAAACCATCACCGTGATCTCGGCCATAGAAACCCGGATCGAAAACGCAGAATACCTCAACACCGGCTGCAATATAGTTTGGCGGGGGGGCTCCCGGGGCACAGCCTAATGATTTAGGGTCAACAGCCAACGCCTGGTCAATGCTTCCAACCTGGCGGTAGAAATAATACCTCCAGCGCGGATCTTCCAATCCATAACCCTGGTACATTTCCCACATAAAATAGTTGGCTATATAGCCGCCTGCCTGACCAGCATTCGGATTGTAATATTGCTGATAAAGCGGATGACGGGAC
>JALOMY010000292.1 GCA_025455225.1 Cyclobacteriaceae bacterium
GTAGTGTGTCTACCAATTTCACCACCTGGGCCCAACTTCCAGCTTTACCTGGAAAAAGTACCGGATTTCCCGAATACCTGTAATTCAAGGGGTGGCAAATGTAAAAAGCTTTACAGACTTAGTCAAACAAGTTATTGAGAGTTAAGCCTCGAAAAGGAAATTCATTCTTGGGTTCCACTTCTTTAATTAATGAAATTGTTCCCTAAATCTTTAGGCATAATCTCTGGTATGAATATTTACGGCACTATGAAAGTTCAGAACCTTAAGATGCAAGCTATTGGTTAAACTCAACGAATATTCAACACGATTATAATGCTAGGCTCTAAAGGAAACCTTGAATTGCAACTTAACGCTATTTCCCGAACAGATGCACCGTTAATTCCTGGTCAATCAGGGTAACCGAACCATTATTTAAAAAGTTAAATCTGAGAATTGGACTGGTTCAGATTAACAGTTAAATCTATGCAAGCGCTGAAGATCGTCTCCTTTTAAAAATCAGACGCATAAACTCGGAGCCTGGCACGATTTTGCCTATTCAGCCATTGGAAGAATTTTTCAGAAAATACGAATCAGAAAAAGTAACTTGCGCTTTAAATAAAAACAGAATCAACAATTTATGAAGCGACTTTGGATTATGCTCATCCCGGTGATGAGCCTGTGGGTTGGCCAAGCGAAGGCATTTCAGGAAAAGGATAGTCTAAACCTGCCCAAGAACTGGTTTTTACTGGATCCTGAAACGGATAAAGTTCAGGGTATAAGTGCCGAACGGGTGTATGAAACGCTGTTGAAAGGCAAGCCATCCCGTACAGTTGTAGTGGCCGTGATCGATTCGGGAATCGATATCTTCCATGAAGACCTGAAAGACGTTCTGTGGGTAAACTCAAAAGAAATTCCCCGAAACGGAATTGACGATGATAAAAACGGTTACATCGATGACATTCATGGTTGGAATTTCATTGGCGGAAAAAACGGTAACGTAAATGAAGATACCTATGAATTGACACGCGAATACGTTCGGTTAAAACCGAAATATGAGAACGTTGATGAAAAGAAAATTTCTAAGAAAAGTCAGGCTGAATATGCCTATTGGAAAGACATTCAAAGTAAGTTCGATAAACGTTCCCAGGAAGCCCAGCAACAATACAACATGTACAGCACCGTGTACAAGAACATCAACTTCGGTAACGATACACTTAAAAGCATTTTGAAAGTAGATAAAATTACCGCTGCCATGCTGGATACGCTTAAGGCCAACAGCCCGGTGGTAGCCTTCTCTAAAAATGCCGTCTCCATCATCTTCCAGAATTTCGGAACCGATGTCGATGTAGAGGATGTATTGGAAGAATTCAAAGAAGCCGTAGAATACTATGAAGTTCAGGCCCTATATGGATACAATACCGAATTTGATTCACGCGCTATTGTGGGCGACAACTACGCCAACCTGAATGAAAAGCATTACGGGAACAATGATGTTAAAGGCCCCGATTCCAATCACGGCACTCATGTAGCCGGTATTATTGGTGCCAATCGAAAGAATGACATCGGCATGAAAGGCATCGCTGATAATGTGCGCATCATGTCGGTTCGTGCCGTACCCAACGGTGATGAGCGCGACAAAGATGTAGCCAATGCCATTTATTATGCCGTTGACAATGGAGCCCAGGTTATTAACATGAGTTTTGGCAAATCCTACTCACCGCAAAAAGAAGTTGTTGATAAAGCGGTTAAGTATGCGGAATCAAAAGGTGTGTTACTGGTACACGCAGCCGGAAATGATGGCGATGACATTGACACCAAGAATAATTTTCCTTCCCGCTTTTTTATGGATGGTAAAGAAGCCAAAAACTGGAGTGAAATTGGCGCATCCTCATGGGGTGCTGATGAAAATTTTGTGGCTTCATTCTCCAACTTTGGTAAGAAATCAGTCGATGTATTTTCACCGGGCGTAGAAATCTATTCTACCATCCCTGAAAATGAATATAAAGAACAGCAAGGAACCAGTATGGCCAGCCCGGTTGTGGCAGGCGTTGCGGCTTTACTGATGTCCTACTTCCCCGATCTCACTGCTGCACAAGTAAGGGAAATCATTTCACAATCCAGTCGCAAGTTTGATGGTTTGAAAGTAGTAAAGCCCGATAATAAGGAAGCCGTTGATTTCAACACACTTAGTCGATCAGGCGGACTTGTAAATGCGTATGAAGCTGTTAAGCTGGCTATGACCATCAGCAAGTCGGTTGAAAAATAAGTGTTCAATCCCAATCATTAAAAAAGCCCGGCATATGCCGGGCTTTTTATTTCAACAGGTTTCACTTAATTAAATTCCTGTTTCAACCGGGTTACCCGAATTGACCCATTCGGAAACTCCCCCGATGTAACTCTTTACATTCTTGAATCCGTGTTTGGCAAGCAGGGAGAACCCAATCGTTGAGCGATCGCCTGACTGGCAGAACACAACCACTTGTTCATCCTTACGGATCTTGTCGAGATTTTTTTCTAGCGTACCAACAAATACATTATCAGATCCCGGAATATGTCCGGCTTTATATTCAGCCACTCCTCGCATATCCACGAACTGGGTATGATTGCTCTTCATGATCGATTTCAACTCTTCTGTTGATACCACGCTTCCTTTTTCAAGTGCATTACCGAGTTCGGTCCACACAGAAACATCTTCCACATAACCATAAATGTTATCCAGGCCAATGCGCATCAACTTGCGGGTAAGATCATCAAGGGCAGACTCTTTCGCAATCAGGATAAAAGGCTCGTTATAAGAAAGGAACCAACCGCACCAGGTACTGAATGAATTAGTGCCCTGGATATTAATGGTACCTGGAATAAATCCTTGCGCGAATTCATTTTTCAATCGCGTATCAACAATCTTTATTCCTTTGTCTTTGGCTTCCTTGAATTCGCGGGCTGTTAATTTTTTAAGTTTCGGAACCTCAGTCATCAACGGACGATCAACTTTATTGAGTTTCTTCATCATCGCAAAATACTTGGGAGGTTCCGGCTGATCTTCCAACAAGTATTTCACAAAGCCCGGTTCATCGTTCTTATATTGGAATGCCCAGTTTCTTACTTTTTCGTAACCAACGGTTGAACTGGGCACAGCACCCAAAGCTTTTCCACAGGCTGATCCGGCACCATGTCCAGGCCATACCTGGATATAATCTGCCAACGCATTAAATCGCTGAACCGACTTATACATTTGGTGAGCTCCGGCATCCTGGGTGCCCTTAAT
Organism: Cyclobacteriaceae bacterium; assembly: GCA_025455225.1. Lineage (GTDB taxonomy): Bacteria > Bacteroidota > Bacteroidia > Cytophagales > Cyclobacteriaceae > UBA2336. The sequence goes on from JALOMY010000292.1 coordinate 3,245, forward strand.
TCCTGCCGCCTTCTCCAGCAAATCAGGTCTTCCGATATCACCCACAAAAACGAAGTCACCGGTAAACAACATAACGGGCTCCGGGCTTGCCGGTGTGTCGGTTAATAAAAAGCTGATGGATTCAGGCGTGTGGCCAGGTGTATGGAGTACTTCTATCTTAAGGTTACCAACCATGAAAGTATCTCCATCCTTTAATCCAACATGTGGAAATTCATATTGCCAACCTTCACCACCTTCGTCCGATAAATACATTTTTGCTCCGGTTAATGCAGCCAGTTCACGCGCACCAGAAAGGAAATCAGCATGAATATGGGTTTCCGCGATGTGCGTGATCTTCATTTTATTCTGTTCGGCAATCTCCAGGTAGGTATCGACATCCCGCTTCGGGTCGATTACCATGGCTACACCCTCCTTCTGACATCCGATAAAATAACTGGCTTGTGCCAGGGTCTTGTCGTAAACATGTTGAAAATACATAGCTATTCGTTATTAGTTCTTTTAATTTTTTACGATTGAAGTATTTCGGAACAGCGATGCAAAGGTAAGTTTTTCCCTACTTTGCCGCATCTGATTCATGCCCTCATGACATGACGAGAGTAGGCACACCCTGAATACGATAGGTGCTGGCCACCAACGGGTTCTTGTCAACATCGATTTTAATAATTGTGGCTTTGCCTTCTACTTTCCCGGATAATTCCTTAAGGATTGGTTGCATCATCTGGCAAGGGCCGCACCAGGTAGCAAAAAAATCCACTAAAACAGGCTTTTCGCTTCGGATTAACTCGCTGAAGGTTTTCTTTTGTTCC
>JALOMY010000047.1 GCA_025455225.1 Cyclobacteriaceae bacterium
TGGTTGCTGGATTCACTCATGAATACCGATTATTCCATTCAAAAGAAAAAAGGCAAGTTTCTATATAACCAACCGGAATACATCATTCTTCATGAAGGCGACAGCTTACTTATTCCAGACCTGCATTTTGCTGATTCTGCAGAAAAGCGTTTAAATACAACCATTCTTGATGTAAACATCCCCGAGTTTAAGCTGCGCATCATTCAAGGCATGGATACTCTTCGAACCTGTAAAATCCGGGTTGGCCGAAACAGTGAAAGATTCCTGAGCCTTGCAGATCGCGTAGTTGATCTGCGAACCCCGATCGGTGAAGGAGAAATAATACGGATATCGAGAATACCCTATTACGTTGATCCCGAAACGGGTCTTCGATACGACAGCACCCGAAGAGATGACCGCAGGTATACTAAATTACCCATTATACCGTGGCTTGAGCCCTCCATCAATGATATCCGATACGGAACCCTGATTCACCCAACCACCAATCCGGCTACATTAGGCAAGGCGATTTCTCACGGTTGCGTTGGAACGAGCGAAGCAGACGGTTGGTATATTTACTACCACGCCCCAATTCATACAAAAGTTATTTTCCGCTATGATCTTTCTGTTGTTGATGAACAAGGCGATTCGATTCAATTAAGAGACATTTATCAGTATAAAGCAAAAAAGAAAAAGAATTCCTGACGAACAGTTCAATTATTATCACGCGTAATTAATGATTTCAATCCATGTACCGGATGATTACGGTCATTTACGGTAACTATAAATAGATGGATCTTTCACATATCAATTGATAATCGGTAATCAATATGATGTATATGCAAAAGGAAATTCCATTACAACCTGAGAAACCGGAAATCATGCCCCCTCAGGAGCCGGAGGAACCCGAATGGCCAAAAAGGGAGCCGGAAATAATTCCGGAAAAAGAACCCGGTCCAGGCGAACCACCCCAGGAAATTCCACTTCCACCCGAAAGAAACAGGAAACTTAACTCGTTAATATGGACACGATTAAACTTTTTGATCAGCATGTAGCTGAATATGATGCCTGGTTCGATCAATATCCTTTTGTATTTCAATCGGAGATCGAAGCAGTTCGTGAAATGTTACCCATAGGAGAAAAACTATTGGGAATTGAAGTTGGCCTGGGTACCGGACGATACTCACAAGCGCTTCAAATCAAAGAAGGTATTGAACCCTCCGAAAACATGCGTGTCGTGGCGATTAAAAGGGGAATAGAAACCATGGATGCTGTAGCCGAAAAATTACCATATGGCGATTTGAGGTTTGATTTTGTATTGATGCTGTTCAGCATTGCTTATTTCAATCGTCTGGATGTAGCGTTTGCAGAGGCTTTTCGGGTCTTGAAGAACGATGGCGCCCTGGTGATTGGCTTTATTGACAAGAACAGCGTCATTGGCAAGCAATATGAGTTACATAAACCCGAAAGTACTTTTTACCGTCACGCCAATTTCTATTCGGTTGATAAAATCGTACAGGAATTAACGGATGCCGGTTTCAGACACTTCTCATTCTGTCAAACGCTTTTTGGCGAACTCGATTCCATAATCGAATTCCAACCGTCCAAAGAAGGTTATGGTGAAGGTTCGTTTGTTGTACTTAAAGCCTTAAAGAAATTTCCTCATAAAACCTGAAGAATAACCTACTCGAAAAATAAAGGCAGTTCATTCAACTGCCTTTATTGTTTGCTATCAGTCCGTTACTGTGCAATATGTTCCAGTTTTTTCTTATCCAGGATTCGTATCCCGGATTCAGTTAATTCAAGAATATGTTCATCCCTAAAATCTGCTAAGGTACGGTTAAGAGATTCGGTAGCCGTACCCACTAATCCGGAAATATCTTTTCTGGCCAGGTTAATTAACTTACCCCTTTCATTTGGATATACTTGTTCACAAATTTTTATTAAAGCGCTGGCTACCCGTTGCCGTACAGATTGATAGGCCATCTCCATCAGGCGTTGCTCTGTCTCATGAAGATTACTGGATAATATCCGGATGAAATTCCTGGCAATTTCGTGATTGGTATAAATCAGGCTTAAGAAATCATCTTTGGGTATCAGGTAAACTTCTGCGTCTTCCAATACAACGGCTGATTCATTATAGGGAGTATTTTCGATCAATGGAAGAAATCCGATAAACTCACCTTCCTTATGAAGACCGGTAACCAACTCCTTACCGTCTTGTGTAGTTTTATAGGTTTTGATGATTCCTTTTCGAATTACAAAAAGATCGTTGGGCTCAAGGCCCTCCATATAGATAAAATCCTTTTTCCTGATTTTACGGATCACCCGGTTTTGAGAAAGATTCTGAAACTCCTTAAGTTGGCGTGCATGAGAATAAAATTGATCCAGATCTTCAATTTTTGATTCGGCTGAAGAAACAATATGTTCATGTTTCCTTAGCCTTACATCTACCACTTTAAGAAGTTCAGATCCATCAAACGGTTTGGTGATGTAATCATCAGCACCCAGATCCATGCCCATACGCTGATCCGAACGGTCTGCTTTTGCTGTTAAGAAGATAAAAGGAATGCCAGCCGTCTGCGGATTATTTGACAGGATCTTTAATACCCCAAACCCATCCAGTTCTGGCATCATGATATCACATAAAATCAGGTCGGGTTTATGACGTTGTGCCTGGGCAATCCCATCCCGGCCGTTCAGTGCAGTAAGAACATGATAATCGGCCAATTGCAGAATTCCTGCAATGTTTTCGATCATTTCCTTGTCGTCTTCAATAACCAATATCGTATACTTCATACCCATTCAGATTCGTGATGAATGGCCTCATTTGTATTGACCGGAACCGAAAGAATAAATTCAGTTTTCTCATACGGTTTGCTGGTAAAGTGAATGGATCCCTCCAAAAGCTTAACGTATCGCTTTACAATATTCAATCCGAGGCCCGTTCCCTGAATATTAAAAGCATTCTGTGCCCGGTAAAAGCGTTTAAAAATGTAGGGTTGTTCATCTTCCGGAATACCAATGCCGTGATCTGTAACCGAAACGGTTAAAACACCATCGGTAAGTACTGATTCCAGAAGAATTTCGTCTTCATTATTTGTGTATTTGAATGAATTTGAGATCAGGTTATACAAAATGTTTCGCAACACTTGTTTATCCGAATTAATGATCGTTTCACCACTATGATGAATGCGCAACTTTTGCTGACCACGTTTGAGCGGTTCAACCTCCTTCTCCAGTTCACCCAGGAATTGGACGTAGTCAAACTCACTGAAGTTGGGCTTAATTTCACCTTCCTCAAGTTTACCCAACGACAGAAAATCATTAAGGATCTCTGTGAGTATTTTTACGGACCGTTTGATTCTTCCCAGGTGTGTTACTTTATTGGCTTCGAATTTTTCACCCGTATAACTTTCCAGCAAAAAGGCAGAAGATAAAATAGTGGTGAGTGGCGTACGAAATTCATGGGATGCCAGCGTAACAAACCTGGATTTCATTTCACCCAATTGCCGTTCTTTTTCCAGGGCAAGGGTTAATTCCTTTTCGGTCTTTTTCAACACATGTATGTCATGAACAACCACCAGTATCCGGTGTCCGGTATGCCCGTTTTTAAAAGGCGTTGAATTAACTTCATACGCAATGTTATTACAGATCATTTCAAACGATACTTCATTGCCCCGAAGCGTCTTTTGCAAAAATTCTTCAATATGCTGTTTGGAACCTTGAATGGTATCGGTAAACTTTTTGCCGACAAGACTTTCTGGCCTTAATGATTTGCAGACAAGGCCTTTGCCTTCTGCAAATACGTATTTCAGATCCTGGTCCAGCAAACCGATCCATCCCTCGGGGAAATTCCGGGCGATGGCCTTATACATTTCTTCGCTGCTCTTTAACCGTTCTTCTGCCATGATCCGCTCCTGAAGCTCGTTCCGTTGTTGCAGCTCGTACCATTGTGCCTCCCGGTATTGCAACGTAAAATACAAGGCCGCCCAAACGGTACCCAGTGCCAGCAAGCGGTTGAATAGAATGGTGAATTGATTAAGTTGCGCAATCCACTCCAGGCTTACATAATATCCGGCAATCAGAAATGCTGAGGCGAGAATGGCAATTAAAATGGTATGCCTTCTTTTTATCGAAAACCAGTAAGCAAAACCTGCGATGGCAATATAGGCTACCGTTAAAAGTGTATGCGATACGTATTCAAAAACGAATACTGCCGTCATGAACAAGATCCCTACCAGGGTGTACCCTTTTCCATGACTTCCTACTGGCATAAACAACCGGATTTAATGACTACCCGTCAAGGTATCGTTGTATTGAAATTTAATTTATGACCAGTGTCATGGTTGATTCCTGACAATAGTCAATAAGAATATTTGAATTAAAAACTCAATTTAAAGCGGATAAAAGCGCGGTGAGTCAATGCATCAAATCCGGAGGCTTGTTCAGCATAAAACGATTGCCAAACCAGGTCGATATCCAGGTTGGTGGCCAGGTTATAACGAACAGAAGGTAATACAATAAGGAAATTGGTTTTAGGTGCATACACCGCACTGGCACTCAGAGTAAGCAACGGAGTTATTGCTTTGCTTACTATACCAACCAAGTTCCATTTGGTGGGCATTGGATTGAGCGGAGAAAGTTCAAGTGACGTGATGTTCCAGGCATTAATCGGATCATCCAGGCCTCTGCTGTTATACAGGCCACCACCAGAAATGTACCAGCCATTGGAGAAAATATAATCGGCCTCCAAGGCTACATTCAGCTGGGATTGATAAGATTCATGCTGAATAAAGTATTGTGTTTCACCCTTGAACCCCGTATTTCCAATACTTCCAGACCAACCCAGACCAACGGTAGGCTGATCCAGGTACCAGCCAGCCAGGAACTGTATATCGTAATTCTTGTAATTCGTGAAGTACCGACCGGCCACAATGGTTTTATCAATGGGGCTTCCGCTTCTTGAAACGGCAAGCTCTACATACGACATACCACCCAGCAGGTATTGACCTTTTATGGCATCTGTGGATGGACGTTCTTCATAATCAAAATCAAGGAAATTATAGGTATTAAAAATGTCGTTTGGATTCCAGGTGGTGGTAATTCCCCAATTGATTCGTTGCCGGCCCAGGCGAACATTCCATGAGCCGGAAGCATATTCCAACCACAGCCGGTCTATATTGGTATATAAAACCATGCTTTCGGTTTCAAACCAGGTTATGGACAAATCGGCCCATTCACTGCTGTAGCGCAGGCCGGATGAAAAATCGGGAGTCAGTTTTACTTCTTCACCCCAGAAAAACCGGTTACGCATTTCCATGGCAGCAGTCAATCCTTTAACCGGTTTATACCGGAAATTCAATCGGTTATGAATCAGGTTTCCTGTAATCAATTGATCAAAATCTGGATTAAACGTCAGGGTTTGCATATCCTTCACGTACCCCGTTACCTGAAAGGGTTTTATTGCAACGCTGTCCTGGGCATGGAGATGCAAGGCTGATAAAAAAATCATAATGCCCGGTAAGCATTTCATGTCAATGAAAGTTAACCATGAACAGCAGGTGATGTATCTACCTGAGCCGTATCCGTTACGATCTTACCATCAACCAGGGTGATCACTCTCCTGGCCCGTTCAATTACGCGCTGGTCATGTGTGGAGAAAATAAATGTCATATTTTCCTCCTGATTCAGTTTAGCCATTATGTCAAGTAGATTACCGGCTGATTTTGAATCCAGGTTTGCCGTTGGTTCATCGGCCAATACTACTTGCGGACGCGATGCCAACGCACGGGCGACAGCAACCCGCTGCTGTTGTCCTCCGGAGAGTTGTGACGGGCGTGTATTGATTTTGTCTTCCATACCGATCTGCCTGAAAAGAACCTGAACCCGTTGATTGATCTCATTTCGCGACACACCCTGGAGTTGCATAATCAATTCCACATTTTCGCGGGCCGATAAAACCGGAATCAGGTTAAACGCCTGGAAGACAAATCCGATGTTACGCAACCTGAAATCGATTAACTGATTGGCCGAAAGTTTGGTAATGTCGGTACCATGTATAATGATATTTCCGGTATCGGGCTTATCAAGCCCACCGATCAGGTTCAGCAGCGTGGTTTTTCCGGATCCGGAAGGGCCAACCAAAGCTGTGAATTCACCGCGCTCAAGGTGGAGATGAACATCATTGACCGCAACAACTGGAATGGTTTTTGGATTATAGGTTTTCGTGATATGGTGCGCATCGATTATGGTATCCATATTCAATTCAGGTTATTGACGCATGGCTTCTACCGGTACCAACCGCAATGCTTTATAGGATGGAAACAAGGAAGCCACAAGTGCAGTACAACATACGATATACAAAACAGTAAGCAGTTTGGTCCAGGGAAACTCCGGGTAGAATAAACTGCTGAAACCAAAGCCTGACATAGCCTCACCAGCAAAGGAAGAGATATCGATGCCCGTCTTACCATAATACCGGATAATCATCCAGGCCACCAGAAATCCAAAGGGTGCCCCCGCCAGGGTAAGCAATATAGTTTCCCACAAAACGAGCACAAATAATCGCAACTTGTTCATGCCCAATGCCACGAGCATACCGATTTCACGAGTGCGCTCAAGCACGGCCATGAGCATGGTGTTGATAATGCCGAACATCAAGGCCAGCATAATAATGACGATGAAGATGATGGAATAGGTATCAGTCGTTTCAATCATCAACTGAGTTTCAGGTGATACTTGTTTCCAGTTTTCAATAAGCAAGTCCGGGTAAGCTGCCTTTAATTGCTGCTCAACCGTGTCGAGAGCCTGATCATTATCCAGCAGTATGGCAATTTCATGGCATTCATCTTCCAGGACCAGAAGACGGTTAAGATCATCGGCCTGAACATAAACATTTCGCTCGTCAAGAGGTGCGTTATCGGTTTGATAAATACCAGCCACCCGAAAGGCAGCCGAAACAATGGTAAACTCCTTATCGGTAAACGTGAGCACCAGTTTATTACCAACGCTAAGTTTGACCTTATCGGCAAGTTTTCTCCCTATTAAAATTTGGTTGCGTTTACCGGCAGTGAATCCATCCCCTTCTTTAATCTTTTTATTTAATTGTGAAACCTGGTTTTCATGATCCGGATAAACACCATTGATCTGAACTCCTGAGCTTCCTGTACTGGTAGCCAGCATGCCTTGTGCAATGGATCGGACCGACAACGCTTTAATATTTCCGAGTGAAAAAATTTTCTGCGTTAAATCGTTCACCTGGTTGATGGAGTAAACAGCCTCGTAATCCATCTTAAATGACGGATTATGGATTTGAAGATGGGATACCTCTTCTTCAATAACCGTTTTCAAACGAGATTTCAAAATTCCCTCATATAATCCAAGGATAAATAAACCAGCTACAAGGCCCAACGCAATGGAGGCCATAATCACGATGCTGCGCACCTTGTTTCGCCAGATATTCCGCCATGCCATTTGAATAATCATTCTATTTCTTCATTGCCGTTACCGGATCCATACGCCATACTTTCATCATGGGGTAAAGTGAAAGTGCCAGACCCATTACCAATACAATAATTCCTTGTGTTATAAAGATCCACACATCGGTGGAGGCAGGAAAAATAGGTTCAAATCCATATTGTAAATAGATTTCAGCCATATCACCGCCAAAGCGTATCGGGTTAACTTTTAAATACCAGGTAATTGGTATACTGATGCAGATACCAACAAGGCAACCAACCAATACATAAAGAACCGATTCTACCAAGAGCACCATCACGATTTTATGCTTCTTCATACCGATGGCTATCAACATACCCAGTTCAAACCTGCGCTCGGCCATCATCATCAGAAAGGTGCCGAAAATTCCGAAACCGATCAGCAGGTAAAGCACGCCTGAAATAATATACATGCTACCCTTATCGGTCTTAATATGTTGTTCAACTTCAGGCAACATTTCCATCCAGGTCATCACTTCATATTCTTTTCCAAGAGTTGTCTGCAATTCCTGCGCTGTAGATTTCAGGTTTTTATCCGAATTCATTGACAAAACATAAGACGTTAGCAGATTCTCTGCACTGTAAAATTCCTGTGCTACCGTAATGGGCAGGTAAAGCAATTGATCATTTAATTGAGGGGAACCGAAGTGAACAATGCCACTAACCCGGTATTTCCCTGCTGCCATGGCTCCATGATATCCTTGGCTTATCAGAATTACGGTATCGTTCAGGTTAAGATTCAAACGATTCGCAAGTCCCTCCGAAAGCAAGGCAACTTTTTGTACTTCGTTGTCAGAAAAATAGGTGCCCTGAACAATTTTATCGCTTAGAAATGTGATGGCATTTTCTGTTTTCGGGTCGATACCTACTACCATACAGCCTTTGGTAATATCTTCTGCCGAAGCCAATGCATAGGATTCAATCCGGGGAGCCACGGAAATTACGCCTGAATGGTTGGTAATTGATTCTTCCAATGATGCCCTCCGCTCAAAACCATTATCCAATACTTGCTGATCCCAATACCCGTCTTTATGCACCTGAATATACCCGCTGTAAAAGCTTACCATGTTACGGATGAAGTGATCAAATACACCATCCTGAAGACTGTTGGTGGTAGCCGAAAGAATTACCGCAAAGAATATAGCCGATAAAGTAATTAACGTACGGCTGCGGTTACGCCAAAGATTTTTCCAGGCCAGTTTTAACAACCACATGTTACCTGAGGCTTTTCATTTGCTGAAGAGTAAAGAATCCTTCGTCTATGGGCTTATCAAAAATGAGATTAGAGTACACAATTTCCGTTTTCTGGTTCTTTTTATCCATAGGGATCATCTCAACCCGTGTAGGAATCAATCTGCCGCCCATCATTTTAATCTCCAGTGAATTCATAATGTTGACCAGTGAACCGTCTTCATCGTAGAACTTCATATGCATCTCAACAAAATTCTTTTTATCGACATACATTTTAAGTTTGCCCCATACAACAGCAGCCTCCGGTTTTGGGATCATCTGAATAATAAAGCAGTCGGTGTTCCGTATGAGTGTATCCCCTAAAAGGGTGTGTACATAATCTTCAACCACGGAGGATTCCTTTACCAGGTCATCGTTGGTAAAATCGGTGCCCATCCACGATTGCGACATCATGGATGGAGGCAATTTGATGCTTCGCTCAAGCGTGGGCACCCAGTTCCAGACTTCTTTCTTCCGCTTTAGAAAGGCTATTCCTTTATCTTTTGCCGGTGCGGTAATTAGAATCATGGAGTATTCCTTTCCCTTCATCCAGGTTTTTACGCCCATTTCTCTTGACCATGTCGGCCGAATGGTTTTAATCACCATTTCAGCCTGCAGGGTATTTCCGCGCATATTTGCATCGGTTTTCCGAACGATTTCTTCAGCGGTTAATGATTGCGAAAAACCGAAAACCGGGATAACCGAGAACAATAGAACATGAAATTTGCTGATCATACCTAGTCTGATGGTGAGTGAATGAAGGTAAGGCTTGAGGATTTAATAAAAAAATGACATTTGTTCCCTTAAAAAGAGAACGAATGTCATTCCAAATGAAAAAGAATGAGCGGGTTGAGGTACAACCACCCTCAGGCAAAAGAATGGTGTTTGGTTTTCTTATACCGGCCGATCAATTCACCATAGGCCAGTACATATTTTTCCATGACATGCTCCACTTCCCTCTTGCTGGATCCTTCCGGTAAGTCAAGCATGCAATTCAGCGCATAAAGTTTAAAATGGTAGTGATGCGATCCAGAAGGCGGACAAGGTCCACCGTAAACATCAACACCAAAATCATTCTTGCCCTGAACACCCGGAGCTTCCCCTTCCCTAATTTCATGTACCGGAGGAATATTCCACATCACCCAGTGTGTCCATGTTCCGCCCGGGGCATCCGGATCCTCCACGATCAGCACCAAGCTCCTGGTTTCTTCCGGATAACCACTAATGGCCAAAGGAGGGCTTATGTTAATTCCTTCGCATGTATATTTTCTTGGAATTTCTCCCATTGAAGTAAAAGCCTCACTGGAAATCTTTAAAATCCGGGTTTCCATTTTTGTACTTAAGAATACAGTCAGTTTGCGATCATTATTTACAATTCGACCTTTTCAGCTTTGCGCGGTTCAACGTCATTTTTTACGCGAACAAACTTGCTGGATAAAGTTTTCATCAAATCATCAAACTTTTGTTCAATCTGATGATTCAAATCCGAAGTCAGATCCTTACTTTTTTTGGAAATTTTCCTGCGGGTTTCCCGTCCACTTTCCGGTGCAAATAATACACCCAACAAAGCTCCGGCTGCAACACCTGCTGCAACGCCTACGATTAATTTAATGTTTTTCATAACACTGCATTTTAAGGTTACTGATCTATATAGCACCTAAGGTATGGATCCGTTTAATCCCTGTCGATGACAGCTATCATTGGGTCATGCGATTTTCAGCAGTCTTACTGAAAAACTTCTTTGCGTTTCACCTTCTTGAATTTTTGAATGGCTTTCCAGGAACCTGTGTTCAAGATGTCTCCGGCAGTGCACCAGGCGCGTCTGGCAACAAAAACACCTAACTTCATAAAGTAGAAATTGTCTGCCCGGTGGCTATCTGTACTGATTACCAGTTTGACCTTTTTCTTTTTTGCTTCCGCTGCCATTTCATCATTGAGATCCATGCGGTCGGGCTGGGCATTAATTTCGAGTGCAGTATTTGTTTCATGCGCGGCCTCCAGAAGGTGTTTAAAGTCAACACCGTACGCTTCCCGCTTACCGATCAATCTACCTGTAGGATGGCCAATGCAACAAACAAACGGATTTTCACAGGCTTTGATCAATCGGTCGGTATTGTCGTGGGTAAACCCGGAATGGATGGAGGCGGTTACCCAATCCAGTTGAGTGAGTAATTCATCCGATAAATCCAATTTACCATTTGAAAGCACATCAACCTCGGCACCGGATTTCAAAAAATCTATTCCCAGTTTTTGATTGATCTCTTTAATGGCTTTAAGTTGTTTCAGAAATCCCTTTTCATCCATACCTCCGGCCACTCGTGACGCCTTGGAGTGGTCTGTTATGGCAATGTAATCGTAAGGAAAATTCTCTCTGACAAAGTGAACCAACTCGTCAAGTGTTAACACGCCATCCGAAAATTGCGAGTGCATCTGCAGATCACCTCGTATATCTTCCAGCTCAACCAGTTTCGGCAAGTCATGTTTCAAGGCCAGCTCAATTTCGCCACGGTCTTCCCTCATTTCGGGCGGCATGATCTGCATGCCCAGTTTTTTATACAGTTCTTCTTCCGTTTTGCCGGCAATACGCTTTCCGCTTTCAATGGAAAAAACACCGTATTCACTAATCTTTAATCCTTTTTCCCGTGCTAGTGTACGGAGGTGAATGTTATGCTCTTTTGAGCCGGTAAAATACTGAAGGGCGGAACCCCACTCGAATTCATCTACCATCCGTAGATCAGCCTGTTTCCCGGTTTCCTTAACTATAATACTGGCTTTCGTTTCACCTCGGGCCAATACCCGCGAAGCCAACGAGGAGGAAGTAAATGCGGACAGAATTTTTTTGCGTTTGGAAGGAACGGCAGAAACCAGAATATCAATATCACCAATGGTTTCTTTTCTTCTCCGTAAGCTTCCGGCCAG
>JALOMY010000048.1 GCA_025455225.1 Cyclobacteriaceae bacterium
TTGAACGGTACCGTCCAATTTCAAATCCGCGGCTGGCAATTCCGTTCGCAGGTGCCCAGTTGGTTGCGGGCAGATCGAGATAAGGTGTTGTGCCATTTATGATGGTCCAGTAATAAGAGCGAATGGCAACAATGTTTGTGCGTGATTGGCTCAGCGGCACATATTTCCTCCCGTCAATAAAAAGCGAATTATTGGTGAACGTGCTGCCAAGCTTTTCATCATTCCATCGCCAGCTGATCAGCAGGTAAGCCCCGTGGGGAGGATTAATGGCATTCTTACGTGCATCGAATACCAGGTTGGCTGTAAAACCGGATGAAACGGTGGACGTGTAATTCGATTGACCGTAACGTTCCAGGTTTCCCTCTTCCGTAATTTCTGATTCACTGATGTTGTAATGATAATCGAGTGAATAACCCGGCCCCAAATACCAGAAGCCGTTATTGAGCTGAAAAAGTCCGTTCTGATAGATGCGCAGATAATCTGAATCGATAAGCGATTGATCCGATTCGGGTGTGTCTCCACCGAGGCCCCATGTATATTGAGGGAAGTGCACAATTCGGTAGTCGCCAATCAGGTTTGTGGTGTTGTTGGGCAGCCAGATATTCGGCCGCACATATAATCCGTAACGGTCGCCCAGGTTGCTGTAAGGTATCAGGTAAACATTAGAAAGATTGGTTACTGCAGAATTGCCAGTATAGAACGCGGCATTGATTGAAGTAATGATGGCCCGACCACCACCGGGAACACTGGTGGCGGCTGGTAATATGGAGAAGTATACTTTACGATCACTTCGGATTTTATCCGTTTGCCCCACTTTCTTTTTTCCGATGATGATATCAAGAATATCCAGTTGCACCGTGTCTTTTTGCTGGGCATGCACCAGCATGCTGGACGAAATAAAAAGGACGGTCAAAAGAACACGCATGCTGTCCGTATTCGATTATATATTATGTTACAGCAACAGGATCAAAAATAAAAAGCCATGGCATCTGCAATGGCTTTTTATTTAACGAGTCGGAGAAGATTAATCCAACTCTCCGATAAAAGGAATGCTTTCAAATATGGCCACGCGGATCGCACTTAAAAAATAAACTTCCAATTGGAAAAATTGAGCAGCCGGTTTTGCACCTACGGCTTTTTCCAGTTTAGTATAATAGGTGCTGATCAGTTTATCGTTCTGCACCGCCAACGCAGTAATATCTTTCACCAGTTTGGAAGTTGTGGCATCATCCAGTTTATCATACTCATTCGCATAACGTTCCAGCAAGGCAATACGCTTCTGGCCTAGTTCTTTGCGCTTGGTTTCATATTCATCATAGATTTTCCAGAACGCATCTTTTTTACTTTCATCAAGCTTAATAAAATCGCCAACGATTACTTTCTTTTCCTTACCGTATAAGGACTGAATGATATCAATGTCTTCTTTATTTGACTGTCCGAAAGCGGTCAGGGAGAAACATATGGCGGTGAACAGGATAAGGTTTTTCATAATCAATAAAGGGTTTTAAATATAACGTCAAAGTTAACTTTTTCTCTTATCTGGAATTTTTAGGAAGTGAAAATAATTTGATAATAGTACCTAACAGTTGGTATTCCTGACAAAAGTCATAGAGGGGAAAACACAGTCGCCTCATTTAATGCATTATTTTTTACTGTTTATTATTTACATTTCCGGCTTAATTAATAGATCAAATGAAAAAAGGACCTTTTATACTTGTCTTGTTATTGGCGACATCGATTGCTTATGCCCAGCCCACGGTTACGCTTTTAACCTTTGGGGGCTATACATTTCCGGATCAGTTTGATACCGAATACGGTATGGGTAAAATCCAAGACGGTTTTCAATGGGGCGCAGGCCTTGAATTCGGATTAACGGAAACTGCGGCTGTTGAACTCTTTTACCAGGGTATGAACACAGAAGCTTATTACGATGGCGATTTAGGCCGAAGATTAGACGGAACCGTAGGAGCCAACTACGCCATGATAGGCGGCACCAAGTATGCTCCGCTTAGTGATAAGGTAAGCGGCTTTGGTTCATTAGACATAGGAGTAGGGTGGTTTAACCCAAGTACCGAACTTGAATCTGAATCAGTAACAAAATTTTCCTGGGGTGGCAGGTTGGGTGTTCGCTTTATGGCCTCTGAGAAGGTTAGCCTGCGGATTCATGCCCAGTTATTATCACCCGTTCAGTGGGCCGGTGGAGGTTTTTACTTTGGAACCGGTGGTTCCGGTGCCGGTGTTTCAACCGGTTCAACCATTTACCAATTTAACCTTGGCGGCAGTTTAAATTTCAGACTTAAATAACACTAGTTTTATTTTTATGAATCGAATCATTCTTTTGGTGGCCGTTACTTTAGCCATCCCCTCATTTGCTCAGGATAAAAAGATTTATACCACCACCAGCGGTGAGTTGATTTTCTCGTTTGCCAACATCTCGGATAACGGAAGTGAGGAGGGAAGCATAATACGTTTTTCTCCCGTAGTCAATATTCAAAATTGGGTTAATATCGATAAGTCTGATCATTTCGGTATGTTCACCGGTCTGTCGATACGCAACGTTGGATTTATCTACGATGTTCCGGATGACTCCCCCGTTAAGTATGATTACCCGGATGAAACCAACGTTCGAAAGAAATTCAGAACCTACAACCTGGGAATTCCTGTTGGTTTCAAGTTTGGTAACCTGAACGATAAGTTTTTGTTTGTAGGGTATGAATTGGAAATACCCATTAACTACAAGGAAAAGACTTTTATTGGAGAGGATAAGGAAGATAAAAACAATGTATGGTTCAGCAGCCGCACCAATACGTTCAATCATTCGCTTATGGCCGGTATTCAGTTGCCCTACGGTGCCACATTGAAATTCAAATATTACCTCACTAATTTCTTCAATAAGGATTTTTCAACCAGCGATGGCCAGGGAGGTTCCATTAAACCCTACCAGAATGTTGATGTGAATGTATTTTATTTCTCGTTAAACTTCTTCTTATTAAAGAACGTGGATTTCTATTATAAGGAGAAATAGCCAAGTTGATTTACTTGCATTTGGTAGATTGAGCCACGAAATAACGTTCATCATTAGCAAATACCTGTTCATCACGAATAGTTAATGGTATCTCAACTGGTGGAAGATTGCCTTTGGATGAAAATGTAAAGGTGATGTTCGTGGTTTCACCAATGCCTTTGGTAACCCACGTGCCTGAAAGTTTACCGTTGTATTGCGGGTTTTGATTTTTCATGAATCCGGTCTTCTTGATGTTCGCGGTGAAGGTTCCATCGGCACATAAATGAATCTCCGTGTCTTTGGAGCCTCCTTCTACGTAAGCGTAGGTAACCAAAGATTTACCGGCAAGAAATTCATTCCAGTTCAGGTTGGCATAGGGTGATGCAGTGTTTGGTGATTCAAAGGTTGCCGTTTGAAGAAATTGTTCGAGGGTATTTTTAACCGGTTCATAGAATTGCTTAGGCATAATACTCAACGCAATTATACAGGGACCATCCGGGTTGCATCGTGCAGCAATATAGCCGCGGTTTCCTTTATTGATGGATTGCCCTTCACCGATTACTTCGCTTACCAGCATATCGCCTTTTAGCACCGGGTCTTTTGCCTTGATGCGTATGGATTCACTTAATTCGGTACCCTGAAGCCAAAGTTGCTTTAGTGTTTGCACGTCACCTTGTGCGCGGCCGAATACATAGATTTCACCAAATACGTCAGGTGTTACAGTCTGTAAAAGAAAAAGCTCGCTTTCCCTGGGCAGTGACCCCTGCCACCCGGCCGGAATTTTGCCATTGAAACCGAACCGGGGCGCATAGATAGATTCGCCCGCTTCATAAAATTTACCGGGTTGAAGCCGGGTCTTTTTTCCTTGTGCCATCAAAAGAACAGAGGCAACCATTAGAAACAGGAGTGGGATCAATTTTTTCATGCTTAAATATACGGTAAGGTTTTAATTGTAAAGGACTAAAGAAGGTGCGCGAACAAAAGATCCGGTATTTTTTACGCGCAGATTTTGTTTGAAACCAAATACAAATTCAGGTTCACCCACTTCATTCGATGGAATGTAGGTTGCTTTAACTTCCATCGTTCCAAAGATGAGGTTTTCATTTCGTGTTCGCAGGCCAGTGCTGATGCCGATAAACGTTTTATCCAGTTTATCGCATGTGATGCATTGCACCTTGATGGCATCGATTGATACAAAAGGCCCAAACCGAAAGCCCAATAACGTCCAGGGTGTAAATAATATGGATTCAAAATGCACGTATGTCCGATCTTCCGCATTAAGGTCGTAGTTTGAAAAGCCCGGCATAAACTTTTTGTTTATATACAGCCAGTCAATGGATTTACGGTTGTAAATGCTGGTATAATTTGTTGTTATGTAACTCCGCATTTTATATCGATTCAGGTTCCACACCCGGGTAAAGTAGGCTACCCCAACCTGTACAACGACATCTTCCATGTCTTCATTGCGATAGAAGCCGCCTGTCTGGATAAGAAATCGGTAGAAGTTTCCTTTTTTACTTGCAAACGAATAATTAAACTTTATTGCCGCGTACGGTCGTTCCATCAATAACTGGGTAATGTAGCCAGCTGTGAATCCGATTGAATAACCATAGGGTACGTCTTCCGTTCTTCCAAACCCAAATACATACCGTGTTTTAAAATAATCCTGACGGTATAACGTGAACTCAGAAAGGTATCCTTTAACATCGTTGTATTTTCTTTCTTCAAGGAACTCGGGTTGTTCGGGTTGATCCTGGTAATTGCCGTCAAAATATCGTACAGCCCAAAACTGACGATGCCGGTTTGAAGCACGTTTGTCTGCACCCATGTTAAAACCGATCCAGGTATCAAGGATGCCATAGTTGTATTGGGCAAAAATACTGTCCGGATCATTGAAAACATTCTCCGACCAGTTGCGGCTTAATTCAATGCCACCAGCCAACCGGGAATAGGGTGAGACCAGCGGCCGGTTAAGCCGGGTAAACACGGCAAACTCATTTTCCTCACCATAACTCCGGTTGGTGTTCAGTTCTGTATAGCCAACCTCAAGATTGGCCAGACTTCCGAACAAACTGCTCTTTCTGTAATAGAGGGCATTGCCAACTGCAGGTGAGCGTTCCGGGTCGACCAGCATCGAATACTCAATGCGTTGTGCACGACCGCTCACGTTGGCATCGTAGATACTGAATTTGGGTGCTGTAGGAAAGCTGCCTCCCAGTGATCCACCGAGGCTGAATACATCACGGGTAATAACGGTAATGTCTACGGAATCGGTGCCTTCCACCGGTATTACAACAATCCGGCTGTCCAGGATAAAATCAAGGTCGCGAAGAAACCGTTCGTTATCACTCAGCTTGGCGGGAATCAGCGGCTCATGTGTTTTGAAAAACAAATGGTTACGGATTGTCTTTTCTTTAGAATTGCGGTGCAAAGCATTGGCAACTCGGGTGATTGTTTTTTTAACTTTTTTCGTGCTGTCGTACAATGACTTCTCAAAGCCGATGCGTTCAATATAAATCGATCGAATGATACGCCCTGTATATTCAACATAGGGATCAATACTCAGTTCGTTTACAATGGTATCTTTTGGCGTTGTTGAAATAAATTTTATTCCCTGTTGAAGGGCTTTCCTGGTTACCGATTTTTTCTCTTCAGACTTTGTTTTGGACTTTTGCTTTTCCTTTTCCTGGGCATTAACGAACACCGGCAACCCTATGATTATAAGAATTAGAAAGAGATAGAGGCAGCGCACGTTCGTGGGGAATTTTATAGTATAATATTACGGTCTTTTTAATCCCCGACTATAGCGTTTCAATCAGATGGGCATCTTATAAATGATGATTTTTATCAGTCGACTTTACCTGTTTCCGATAGCCACACAGCAATAAACCGGGTGCTTTCAATCCTCGAAAATGTAATCACCATCACCGAGGTAATTGGTACCGATAAAAACATACCCAATACACCCCATATTATTCCCCAGAAGGTTAGAGCCAGCATCACACCCAGCGGACTGAGGTTGAGGCTTCGTCCCATAATTTTAGGTTCCAGCACATTGCCTACCGCAACCTGAACGACCTGGATCGCAAGAAACAACCAGATCAGCATGAAAAACGATTGGTATTGAAACATGGCAAACACGGATGGAAACAGGGTTGCAAAGAACGAGCCGATGTATGGGATATAGTTTAGCAGAAAAATGATGAACGCCCATAATACGGGAAAGTCCACCTTAAACAACAATAAAATGAAATAACTTAAAAGACCGGTGAGCAGGCTCATCTGGGTTTTAACGGAAATGTATTTTCGATTGGCGGCTGTGATTTGTTCGAGTATGGTATCCAGTTTATATTTTTCATCTTCTGTTTTTGAAAGGGCATGCAGTTTCTTGTAGAAGAATTTTTCTTCTACAAGCAGAAACGCAACGTAGATGATTATGATAACGATGTTGCCGGCAATGTTGGTAAGGCTGTTCAACAAGCCGGTAAGCACAGGTTGAACATCATATTCGCGGATGCGGCCGACCACCCGGCTTTGAAGATCTTCAAAACCAGGCAAGGCTTGCAATCCGCTGATCATGGCTTTGAAATTCTCAATGTAAACCGGTGATTTTTGAATGATCAGTTCCAGGTTCAAAGTGATGATTTCGAAAATGCCGACACTGATCATCAGGATAATAATGAATGCAAAAATATTCAACAACCAAACCGGTAATGATTTCTGTTTGATTTTTATCTTGCCCAGGAACCTGCGTAATTCAAATACGCTATACCAGATCATGATAGCGATTACCAGGGGCTGAAGAAAATTACTGAAGTAGTTCAGGCAAAAAATGATGATGGCCATGATAACAAACCACGAAGCCAATTTTTCTACACGGAATGAACTACTTGTATTTTCGCTCATTCGTTAATGACCTTTAAATTCCGGTTTACGTTTTTCAACAAATGCCTGCATGCCTTCTTTCTGGTCGGCTGAAGCAAACGTCAGGTAGAAATTTTTGCGTTCGAAGGCTAGTCCTTCGTCCAGTTGGGTTTCAAACGAACGGTTTATAGCTTCTTTGGCCAGTTGTACAGCTACGGGCGACATGGAAGCAATTTCTTTCGCCAGGGTCACTGCTTCTTCCAGGTACATTTCAACCGGAACCACTTTGTTGACTAACCCATAGAAGCGGGCTTCTTCGGCTGATATAAACCGGCCGGTAAGAATCAATTCCATCGCTTTCGCTTTGCCAACCGCTTTGGTTAACCGTTGCGTACCACCGGCACCCGGAATGGTTCCAAGCTTGATTTCAGGCTGACCGAATTTTGCAGTTTCAGATGCAATGATCATATCGCAGGTCATTGCGAACTCGCATCCGCCACCGAGGGCAAAACCAGAGACCGCAGCGATTATAGGTTTCTTTGTTTTACGGATCTGGTCCCACGTACTGAACTGATCAATCAGCAGCATATCAATAGCTGATTTATCGGCCATTTGTTTGATATCCGCACCGGCAGCAAACGCCTGTTCATTTCCGGTTATAATGATAACCCGTACCTGGTCGTTTTTATCCAGCTGCTGAAGGGCATCGCGCACTTCTTCCATCAATTGTTTGTTAAGGGCATTCAGTTCTTTCGGACGGTTCAGTTGAATGAGTGCGATCGCGGGTTGATATTGTTCGGTGACTTTTATGAATTCCATACCATTGAGTTTTTACAAAACTAAAAATTTCCACCACGTAATCCGGTGTTCATGACCGTGAGTTCGGCAGAGATCAAGATTTATTTTAAAGCGGCATTCAGATCCGTTCGGATCTGATTCATGCGGGCACTGATGGATCGGTAAATATTCGTTAGATCTTTTTCAAGGTTGGCACGATCTGTTTGTCCGTACTGATCATATTTCGATTGAGCAATAACCTCGGGCTTGTCAAAGTAAGGTTGAACACGTACGAAGCAGGTTTCAAGCGCTTGACGAAGATCGTCCACACTGAATTTATCCAGAAACTGGTAATAGGTTTCAAGGTATTTCCGATAAAGAAAGGAATCCTGGGCAATTATGGCATCGAGTTTATCTTCGGTGGAAAAGATAAACGGTTTATTCACCATGTCCGGATGAGCATCATGTGGTTTAAGCTGGAGAAGGTCATCAAAATCCCATGGGATGAAATCAAATTGCTGTCGGGTTTTATCCCATGTAAAATACACTTCATCGGCATAATCTCCGTTTTGAAATAAGTGATTGAAGGCCATCCACGTGAAATAATGATCCAGGTTAATCAGGCTGTTCAGTTGCTGATATAGTTCTTCACCGGTATACGCAGGAAGTATTTTTTTATAGATCGACTCATAGTGTTGTGTTATGGCTTTCAGTTGTTCAGGTGTGCTGTTTTTATCATAAATTTTTTCAACGGATGAATTATAACCCCGCCTGATCACAACGCTGGCTTTCAGTTCTTTCAAAGCATAATCAGCCGGAGGATAAACGGCCAGATAAATTCCTTCCGACTGCTGATTGGCCAGCAGGTTGACATACGTGTAAGGTGATATGGAAATACCCTGGTTCGATAAAATGATATACGACAGCACGTTCCGGATATAATTCCGGTCCATGTTCATGCTGATGGCATACAGCTTATCAACTTTGTATTGATCATATTCAAAGAAGTGTGCTTTTTTAAGCAGATGAATGTTGAAACTCTTGCGGTCGAGCTGGGAGGAACTGGTGCCCCGAATGCGGATGAATTCAACCGGGTAACTATTTTCATTGAGATGGATGCTGTCGATCTTAACCGTGAATTTTGCTCCGCGTGTTACATGAATCTGTTTTAATTTTTTCGGATCGACTTTGAAAGCCAGCGTATTGGTTGATCGGGATGAATCAACTCGGAATTCCGGCAGGTTTTGGGAATTTACCCGGGTCACAAAAATCACGATTAGAAAAAGGGCACAACTCAGGTTGAATAGTACGGTAGCGAATCGTATATCGGTAAATGCCAGACGATTCATGAAGGCAAACTTTAAATTGATGACGACCGATTTAATGAAAATTCATTAGTGAATGTAGTAATAATTCACCGGGAATGCAGAATGAATTAATTTTGGATTTTATTGACGTATGACAAAAGTAAAAGTACTCTTTGTTTGCCTGGGTAATATCTGCCGTTCACCTCTTGCGGAAGCTTTATTTAAGCATAAAGTAGAAAGCAAAGGACTTCACATGCATATTGAAGCCGATTCGTGCGGAACCTCCGATTACCACATCGGGCAGGAACCCGATGACCGTACCATGATCAATGCGTTGAAGAATGGAATTTCAATCAGTCACCGGGGAAGACAATTAACAACCCATGACCTGGAGCACTTTGATTTCATTCTGGCGATGGACCGAAGCAATTATCAAAACATACTTCGCTTGCCCAATGCTGCCCGGCATGAGCATAAAATTGCGTTAATGCGCATGTATGATCCGCAGCGCACACACGATGATGTACCCGATCCCTACTACGGAGGCGAACGCGGGTTCCAGGAAGTTTTTGAGATTCTTAACCGAAGCACCGAGTCTCTTCTGGTCCATCTTGAGAAAAATCATTTTTAAAACCTTACATTCTTACCAATACTTGCAAGGTGGAGCGTGAAGATTGTTCCATCAGTATTCCGGATTGTTTACGGTACGATTCAAAACTGTGTTCATCGTAGTTCTTGATCGTGATCAGCGTGAGATTGGTGTTGTAATAAACTTCGAATTGTTCCTGCAATCGTCCGATCAGGGCGTTTAGTTTGTTTTCGCGGAAGTCGATGCAGAAAGAAAACGAAATAGCAGAATTCTGCATTACGTTTAGCCTAATGTTCAGTTCAGATAAAGCATGAAAGATGGTTGTAAGCTGCTCTTCATCCACAAAGGTGTAATCGGTTACCTTGCACGATACCAGGCATTGATTTTCTTTGAATACAATTAAAGGAGGAAGATGATCGATGCGGCAATCGTGAATTTTAGTACCGGGCAAATCAGGATTAAGAAAACTCTTCACATATAACGGAATATTTTTCAGGGCCAGCGGCTTGATGGTTTTCGGGTGAATAACCGAAGCACCGTAATACGTCATTTCAGCCGCTTCTTTATAGGGAAGTTCCGGAAATACCTCGGCATTCGGAATGCGTTTCGGATCGGCATTCATAACGCCCGGAACATCTTTCCAGATGGTTACTGATTCGGCCTGGAGGCAAGATGCAAAAATGGCTGCGGTATAATCCGATCCTTCGCGACCCAGTGTAGTCGTTTGACTGTCAGCATCACCACCAATAAATCCTTGCGTGATCACTAGTGTATGTTCCAGCTTTTCTTTGAGCGACCTGATGTTAACCTCGGTTTGTTCCCAATCCACTTTTCCTTCACGAAACGTGCTGTCGGTGCGCACCAGGTTGCGGGCATCGGCCCAGGTGCACGATAATCCTTCCTGTAAGAAATAGCGGTGAACAATTACCGATGAAAGTACTTCACCCAATGAAACAATCTTATCGTATTGCCAGTCTTCATCACCGCTTTGTTCCAGGTGCATATACATTTCTTCCGTTATTTCATCCAGCGCTTCCTGAATGGGGCCGGCATCCGTAAACAATGCCTTTACTATAGTTTGATGGAATGCCTTCAGGGCATTGATTTCAGCAACATAGTCACCCCCGGTTTTATAAAGCTGGATGATTCGTTCAAGGGCATTGGTGGTTTTGCCCATAGCCGAGACAACGATTAACAAGGGCTCGTTGGAAAATGATTTTACAATGGCTGTCATGTTGCGAACAGCCGGGGCATCTTTTACAGACGCGCCTCCGAATTTAAAAACCTTCATTTTTATTGATCTAAATCGTTTGCAGGTTACTTTTGCAAAGATCAAAGATCATATAAAAAAAGATACCTTCATGATGGAAGAATCCAGAATAGCACAGCCCATCGGTAGTGCACTTGATCGTTTTATTAAAAGCAACCAGGACCAGTTTGCCTATGCCAGCGGAGAATTGTCTCAGCTTCTTCGCGATATCGCCCTGGCCTCGAAAGTGGTAAACCGTGAAGTGAACAAGGCCGGGCTAATCGACATAATGGGTTCAATGGGTTCCATGAACACAGCAGGCGACCAGCAGCAAAAGCTGGATGTGCTTGCCAACATCCGGTTTAGCCGAGCGCTGATGAAGGGGGGCGAAGCGTGTGCCTTGATATCGGAAGAGAATGAATCGTACCTCGATCTGAACAACCAGGGTAAATACGTAATTGCCATCGACCCGCTTGATGGTTCATCGAATATTGATGTCAATGTTTCCATCGGAACCATCTTTTCCATCTACCGCAGGAAAAGTTCGCCCGGCAAACCCATTCAGCCGGAAGACATTTTGCAGAAAGGTTCCGAGCAGGTGGCGGCCGGGTACATCCTGTACGGCTCCTCCACCATGCTGGTCTATACCACCGGGCATGGCGTGAACGGTTTTACCTATGAGCCTACCCTGGGTGAGTATTTCCTCTCGCACCCGAACATGCGAATACCGATTAACGGAAAGATCTTTTCCGTAAATGAAGGCTCCTACAAATCATTTTCTCAATCCGTTCGCAATTACCTTCATTACTGCAAGGAAGAAAATTACAC
>JALOMY010000293.1 GCA_025455225.1 Cyclobacteriaceae bacterium
GCTCGATCAAAAGGATTGAAAATGCATCTGGATGGTGCACGCTTATTCAATGCGATAACCGAGAGCGGAGATAAACCGGTTGAGTATGGAAAGTATTTTGATACGATTTCAATTTGTCTTTCTAAAGGACTGGGCGCACCGGTTGGTTCTGTTCTGTTGTGCAGCAAAGAACTGGAACCAAAGGCAAGGCGTATGCGTAAAGCTTTGGGCGGTGGTATGCGGCAGGCAGGCTTCCTGACCGCGGCCGGTAGTTACGCGCTTGACCATCATATTCAACGTTTAAAAGAAGATCACGTCCGTGCGCAGGCACTGGGAAAGACGTTAACTCAGGTAGGTTGGGTAAAATCGGTTATGCCGGTCGATACTAACATCATCATCTTCACGGTGGCGGATCATCTCTCGGCCGAAGGTGTATTAGCAAGATTAGCGGCTCATCACATTAAAGCGATAAAATTCGGGCACCAGCAAATTCGCATGGTAACCCATCTGGATATTGATGACCGGATGATGGAAAAGACATTAGACGTGATTAAGAAGATTGACTTTTAATCATGAAGGTGAGTTACAAATCATTACCTGATAAAAATGGTATCGTTAAACATGGTTTAACGGATTTGATTTTTATGATACCGGGTGTTACCGGAACTATTTTACTATTTCTGCTTTACTTGTAACCGATGATTGAATCGAATGTTCCTTTAGCTGAGCGTATGCGGCCTTCGAGGTTAGACGACCTGGTTGGGCAGGAACACCTGGTGGGTCCGCAGGGAATTATCCGGAAATCCATCCGGTTGGGAGTAATACCTTCCATGATTTTATGGGGACCACCCGGAGTTGGTAAGACAACCATTGCTAATATTATCGCTAATGAAGTAAAGAAACCCTTTCATACATTAAGTGCGGTAAGTGCAGGTGTTAAAGACGTTCGTGAGGTAATTGAAAAAGCCCGCACAACCGGGAAATCCATTTTATTCATTGATGAAATTCATCGGTTTAATAAGTCACAACAGGATGCTTTATTGGGTGCTGTTGAAAAGGGAATCATTACGCTGATTGGAGCCACAACGGAGAATCCTTCCTTCGAGGTGAATTCAGCGTTGCTTTCACGATGCCAGGTTTATACGCTGAATGCGCTTGAGGAAAAAGATTTGATGAAGCTGGTCAACCAGGCACTTCAGCAGGATGTTGAACTTAAGAAACGTGAAGTAGAAGTAAAGGAACATAGTGCCCTATTTCAATTATCCGGTGGTGATGCCCGTAAGGTATTGAACCTGCTTGAGCTGGTAGTTGATTCTGTTCCTGAAGGCACCGTTGTAATTACCGATACGATGGTTCAGCAAGTGGCTCAAAAGAAAATTGCCATTTATGATAAAAGCGGTGAACAGCATTATGATATAATCTCGGCTTTTATAAAATCCATTCGGGGCAGCGATCCGAATGCTGCGGTTTATTATCTGGCGCGTATGGTAGAAGGAGGGGAAGATGTGAAGTTTATTGCGCGAAGAATGCTGATTCTTGCCTCTGAAGACATCGGTAATGCAAATCCGACAGCGTTGGTTTTGGCAACCAATACCTTTCAGGCCGTTAATGTTATTGGTTATCCTGAAGCAAGAATCATCCTGGCACAATGTGCTGTCTACCTGGCCAGCTCACCGAAAAGTAATGCCAGTTACATGGCCATTGAAGAAGCTTTGCGCGTGGTGAATGAAACCGGTGATCTGCCGGTGCCCTTAGCCGTTCGAAATGCGCCTACTAAACTGATGAAAAACCTGGGCTACAGCAAAGGATATCAATATGCTCATAATTTTGAAGGTAATTTTGCTGATATGGAATTTCTTCCGGATAAAATAAAAGGCAGACGCTTTTACGATCCCGGTAAAAATGCGCGTGAAGAGGAATTGCGAAAATATTTAAAGGCATTATGGAAAGAAAAATACGGATATTAAAGTCTGGTATTGAGTATAAGTGAAATCAGGAATTGTTGAATGAAGCAGATCATTTTCGAATCGTCTCCAGCGTTTATTTTTGTATGTGCTGCTATTGGGTTGGGATACGCCTGGTTATTGTATCGCAGCAAAAATCCATGGAATACCACCCTTAATAAAGTCTTATTTGCACTCCGTGCTGCGCTCACTTTTCTTCTTACTTTCTTTTTACTGGGCCCCATTGTTAAACAAGTACAAAATCAATACGAAAAACCCTTGTTTTTCTTCCTTCAGGATAATTCCGTTTCGGTTCGGGAAACGATGGATTCGCTGAGGCGAGGAACCCTTGTACAAAATCTCGAGAGCGCTCGTTCGGCCATGCAGGAGAAGGGATATGAAGCCGTTGTTCTGAATTTCACCGGTGAAGGAACTGATAGTTCATTTACTAATACAACTTCCAACCTGCATGAAGCCTTGCGTTCTATTGACAACAGGTATGAAGGCCGTAGCATAGGTGGTGTTGTGTTGGTGTCTGATGGAATTTATACTACCGGTATGTCGCCCTTGTTTGGAAATTACAGTTACCCGGTTTACTCGGTAGGTGTTGGTGATACAACCGTACGACCCGACCTTATGATCCGTAATCTCATCTACAATAAGATTGCCTACCAGGGTAATAAATTTCCACTTCGTGTTGAAGTATCCGCTAAAGGATTTTCACAAGATCGCGCAACTGTATCGTTGCTGCACAAGGGCAAGCTGGTGGACCAAAAAATAGAATCCATTCCAACGGATGGTCTCATGCAGCTTGAATTTCAACCGTTGGCTTCCGAACAGGGAATTCAACGATGGGACGTTGTCGTTGAAGAGAAATCGGGTGAGCAAAATTTAAAAAACAACCGGACCTCCGTTTTCATTGAGGTAGTTGAAGGCCGCAAGAAGATATTATTAATTGCCTCATCGCCCCATCCGGATATAAAAGCCCTTCGATCGGTTATTGAGCAAAACAACAACTTTGAATTTTTCCTTCACATTCCGGGAGTTGAAGAAACCGATCCGAAAAACCTGCAGCCCGATGCAATCGACCTGGCCATCTTGCACCAGGTACCCGATATGCGCGGTCGCACGCGGAATTTGTTTCAGCGATTGGCCTTGAGCAGGATTTCATTATTCATCGTGTTGGGAAACAACAGCGATTTGAATCAGATCATTCAGCAAAAAATGCCCCTGGCTTTCGAGCAACTTCCGCGGCAGTGGGATGAAGTAACCCCTGTAATCAATACAGCCTTTTCTCACTTTACCTTATCCACCGAAGCCAATTCTGCCTTTTCCGGATTTCCACCGGTTCAGGTACCGTTTGGTAAAATCCAGGTACCTGTTAATGTATCACCCTTGTTGATGCAGCGTGTGGGTAGCCTCACCACCGATAAACCTCTGTTGTACATTCAGCAAGATGACGTTCGTAAGACAGCCATGATGATGGGTGAAGGTTTGTGGCGCTGGAGACTTCATGAATTTTCAAGGACAGAAAAAACTGAGGCTTTCGATGAAGTTTTCGGGAAGTTGTTTCAATATCTCACAACAACGGATGACAAACGTAAATTCAGAAGTTACCCGGTGCAGCAGCAATTTTCGGAAACGGAACCTGTCATGTTTGAAAGCCAGGTTTATAATGATATTTATGAACCGGTTTACGGAAACACCATAAAACTGGAACTCACAAGCGAACAAGGTGAGCGAAGCCAGTACAGCTATACCCTCAGTCCAGGCAACAGCCGGTATCCCATTGGCGGATTAAAGGAAGGTGTTTACCGGTATTCGGCTTCAACTGAATTAAATGGCAAGGTTGAATCCGTTGGAGGCCAGTTTCTGGT
>JALOMY010000294.1 GCA_025455225.1 Cyclobacteriaceae bacterium
ATTTCTGTTTCTATTCCCTCATCGCGTAAGCGCACTTGAAGATCTTCTCTTGAAAGTTTCAGTGTATTGGTTCGCAGATAAGGGGATGGTATTGCATTAAGGGCTTTGATTTCATGTTCCCACTGTGAACCCAATTCACGTTCTCCCCATTCATCCAGCCATTCGGGAATTGATTCACGAACACTTCGCTTTTTTTTAGCTTCCTCATGTTGGTTTCGGATAGCTTCCGCATTCAAACCCGAAAATTCTTTCCAATCGCTAATGGGATTATTATTAAGAATCAGCCAGGCGCCCAACAATTTCCAGAGGCTTTGACTTTTCGAGGATTCCTGAAGTAATCGGTAATACCGGATGATATCGTAACTTGTTTCGGCAATTATTGCGCGGTCATCCGCGGTTAAGTTTTTTATTTCCCGGAATACAGTTTCCAGTGATTTATCGGCATACCGATTGTTTATCAACACATTTTTAAGAACCTGGATTATGGATTCTGCACATGTACGGGTCAATTTCATCGGGTATGATGGAAAAAACTGGTAAACCAAGTAATTTAGTAAAGGAAATATAGCCACCATTAATCATCTATAGTCATGCGCCATTCGATATTTTTTTTGTTTCTGGTTTCAGTTCATGTTGCTTACTCACAAGATGACTGGCTAACCAAAGCCATTGGTGATACAGGGGCCGAAATGAAGGCCAAATATGATTCTATTGATTTTCAGTTTGCGATTTCCGTAAATGATAACGTTGGATTTTTTGACATTGAGCAAAAGGATGAAAAATGGGCTCGCGGGTTTTACTCATTAAAACAACGTAAAGATAAATCCGTCCGCGATATCGCGCGCGATACGCTCGAACAGGCGATATTTTATTACAATAAGCGCATGTTTAAAGTAGCCGATTATGCCTTAAACAATACAAAGAGTTTTATGGAAAACTCCAGGCTTACCGGAGACATACTTTACCTGCGTTGTGTTTCTGCAATGTCGTTAAACTTCCTGGCTCAGTCTAAATTCAGTGAAGCTGAAGAATACATTAAATGGTCGTTGGAGTCGAGTGAGAATATGGTTGGTAAAAGCAGCCCGGCCTATATCTCCAATTTAAACAGCAAAGCCAAGCTCGACCAACAGCAGGGAAGGTATAATGAAGCCGAGAAAGAATTTGATGAAGCCCTGAATTTGGCCCGGGAGTATTTTGGTGAAAGTATGCATTTCGCCATCATTGCCAATAATAAGGCGATGCTTTATCAGGCCATGGGGCGTTACGATGAAGCTATTGAATTAATGAAGTCGGCCATCGCTGCAGCCGAAAAGGCTCCCAAGAAAGCCTTGCAGGGAAAGAAATCATTCGATAACCGCAGGTTTCAATCCAATTTAACTGCCATGTATCATTTATCAGGTCGTTTTAACGAGGCTGAAACTTCATACTTATCCTTAAAGAAAACATTTGAGAACAAAGCACAGAACAATAGTCCGGAGTATGCAAGCATCTTAAATCAACTGGGTATACTCTATGCTCAAATGGGCAAGCCGGAAAAAGTAGAAGATCTGTTCAAGCGCTCGCTGGAAATTTATAAAAAGAAATACGGAGAGCAGCATCCTTCCTTTGCCAAGGTAACGGCCGACCTGGGCAACTTTTACCGGATGCAGGAAAAATATGCTCAGGCAGAAACACAATTGAATAAGGCATTAAACATCCGGGAAACAATTCTGGGTACCAATCATCCGGATTATGTTCGCTCGCAGGAAGACCTGGCTATTTTATACTGGAAGACAAGCCGGATGGAGAATGCCTACATGATGTACCGGGATGCAATGGATAAAACCATCGACTTCATAAATCGGTATTTTCCCCCGATGAGTGAAGCGGAAAAGACGAAATACTGGGATATCACCGCGCCCCGGTTTCAACGCTTCTTCAATTTTGCTATTGAAGCAAACGCTACCATGAACTATGTAGCCCAGGATTTCTTTGATTACCAGATGGCCACCAAAGCGATCCTGTTAAACTCAACCAACAAGGTTAAGCAAAGCATTCTAAGCAGTACTGATCAGCAACTGAAACAGGATTATTTGCGCTGGCTGGATCAGAAAGAACAACTTTCCCGACTCTACGCTTATTCAAAGGAAGAATTGAAAGAACAGCAAATTGACCTGGCCGATCTCGAGCGGAAAGCCAACGCCATGGAACGCTCGTTATCCGAGCGGTCAAGTGCCTTCTCCTCCGGTTATTCTGCCCAAAAAATCAGTTACAAGCAGTTGTTATCCGTTCTCAGCGAAACGGAAGCTGTGGTTGATATTATCCGGGTGCGTGGGTTCAACCAGGATTTCACTGCCGATTCCCGTTATGTAGCCCTTGTACTTAAGAAGGGTATGGAGATGCCGCGCATGATTGCCCTTGAAAATGGCACCCAGTTAGAAACACGCTATGCAAAATTCTATCAAAATGCGATTCAAAGTCAGCTGGATGATGAATATTCATACAATCAATACTGGTCACGACTGGAACCCGAACTGGCTGGCAAGAAGTTAATTTATCTTTCTCCCGATGGAGTCTATAACCAGATTAACCTGAACACACTTAAAAAGCCGGAGGGTGACTATGTAATCAACCGCTTCGATCTGGTGATCATTGGTAATTCAAAAGATCTGATTGCGCTGAAAGCAAAAAAACCGGTTGCTTCAAAAAAGTCAGCCTTCCTGCTTGGTTTTCCTGATTATGGAACAACACAGGTTTCTGCCCTTCCGGGTACTAAAGTGGAGATCGATGGAGTAGCCAAACTATTAAAAGCTTCTGGTTACCAGATCAGTCAATTCATGGAAAAGCAGGCAACGGAAAAGAATGTTAAATCAATCAAGGCACCAGCCCTGGTACACATTGCAACGCATGGTTATTTTCTCCAGGATGTGGAATCGGGCAGCAATGTGTTTGGTGTCAATGCTGAAAATGCATCGAATAATCCGTTGCTGCGATCCGGCCTTATCCTGGCGGGAGCCGGTGGGGCAATAGGTGGTTTTGGTGCTGATGCAACCAGCAACGATAATGGTGTCTTAACCGCCTATGAAGCCATGAATCTGAATTTGGAAGGTACCGACCTGGTGATCTTAAGTGCGTGTGAAACCGGATTGGGCGATGTTAAATCCGGTGAAGGTGTGTACGGCTTGCAACGTGCATTCCTGGTTGCCGGTGCCGATGCCCTGATTATGAGTTTGTGGAAAGTGGATGATGCGGCAACCCAAATGCTGATGACGAACTTCTATACTAATTGGCTCAAGCTGGGTAATAAGCAGCGGGCCTTCAAACAGGCCCAACTACAGCTTATGTCGAAATACAAGCAACCGTATTACTGGGGTGCTTTTGTGATGATGGGGATGTAAGGATAAATTAATATTAATCCTTAAGGATTTTCAGCATAAGATAATTCGTGATTGAAGACAACTCGGGGTATTCATTCACAAAAGGATACAATATCTCAGAGAACCACCCGGATACCGAGATTGTAATAATTCCACCGGTTTACATTTGTGCCTGCAAAAACATCGTTGTAAAATACATTAATGTTAAACATTGTATTGAACTGGTATTGCAAACCAGCCCCAAACGTAAACCATTGACTGGTAACATCATTCCATGAGTTAACCATTCCAGCCTGAATGAATGGAAACAGATGGCGATTAAGGATGTATGAACAATACAGATTAATCGGAATTGTAAAATCGGATTCATACCGATCGTCTTTAAACCGATACAGTACATCCGCCTGGCCAAATAGAAATACT
>JALOMY010000295.1 GCA_025455225.1 Cyclobacteriaceae bacterium
TCTTTTAAGTAATTATTCTACGTTTACCTTCCCGGCCCAGTTCCTGATTTCAAAAATCCAGCGAAATCTACGGTTAGGTACAGAAGCTGAATTATTTGCGGAGAACGAAACCCTGTTCATGGATTACGAACCGGATACCATGGATGTGCCCCGCCATGTCATTTATGTGTCATTCAAGGCCATCTCCTGCTACTACTCCGGCAAGTACGATGAATCCGCCCGGCTTATCAATAATTTATTGAATGAAGTCAGTCTGAAAAAATATCCATTTACCCTTCTTGAACTAAAATCACTGCTGGCCTTACAATACGTATTGATGCGTGAGTACGATTTATTTAATCAGCTGGCCAACAGCATTCAACGCCAGGTACGGATGTTCAGCAAAAGCGTATGTGAAAACATTTTGCTGTTTAACAAAATTCTGAAAATTGCGGTGAGTGAGGCTAAACGCGACAAAGAGAAAAAAATCAATGCTGTAATTCCCAAACTTCAGGCATTAAATCCTCCCTATTTTGCACCTACGCTGATGATCCGGCTGGATGATAAACTGGTGAGAAGCCTGGTTTAGGATCAGACATCCAGTTTCACAATGTTATCATGCGATAACGGTTTATTGAGATAAACCTTAACATTCTCGTATTTCTTGGAACGGCTGAAGTCCTGGGGATTAATGGATGAGGTAAGCATCACGATCTTACACTTCTTCTTCACTACGTTGCTCAGTTTTTCAAATTCTTCCAGGAACTGAAATCCATCCATTAACGGCATATCAATATCAAGAAAGATCACATCGGGCAATACTTTATCGACTTCGTCAATGCGCTCGATGTTCTTTAAAAATTCAATGGCACTTTTGGCACCGGTATGGGTATAGATATTATCGGCAATGGCAGCGGCTTCAATCATCTTCTGATTAATGAGGTTGTCGATCTCATTATCATCGATGAGCATCACTGCTTTATATTTCTTAGTTGACATGAAGAGAGTTTATTTTCTACTAAAATAAAGATTTGTACCCGTAATTCAATCCGATACTAAACATCAAATTTAATTCCCTGCGCCAACGGCAGTGAGTTTCCGTAATTGATCGTGTTGGTTTGCCTGCGCATATAAACCTTCCAGGCATCCGATCCGGACTCACGGCCTCCGCCTGTCTCCTTTTCACCACCAAAAGCACCACCGATTTCAGCACCTGATGTACCGATGTTAACATTTGCTATTCCGCAATCGGATCCGGCATGCGACAGAAACTGTTCCATCTCCCGCATATCGGTAGTCATAATGGCTGAAGACAGACCCTGCTTCACACCATTCTGCAAGTCGATGGCTTCTTCAAGTGTTTTGTATTTAATGAGATATAAAATCGGAGCAAAAGTTTCCTGCTGAACGATGGCATACGAATTTTTAACTTCGGCAATAGCGGGTTTTACGTAACATCCGGATTCAAAGCCTTTACCTTTCAGCACTCCGCCTTCCACTAAAAATTTGCCGCCTTCCTTTTCGATGGCTTTCAAGGCATTCAGGTAATTTGACACCGCCTGCTGATCGATCAGCGGCCCAACATGATTTTTGGGATCAAGCGGGTTACCGATGGAAAGTTGTTCATACGCTTTCTTAAGGCGGCTTTTTACTTCATTGTATACTTTTTCATGAATGATCAATCTTCGCGTTGTGGTGCATCGCTGGCCGGCTGTGCCTACGGCTCCAAATACGGCACCACGAATGGCCATGTCAAGGTTAGCTTTATTGCTGATGATGATGGCGTTGTTGCCGCCCAGTTCCAGCAGTGGCCTGCCGAATCGTTGCATCACCATCTGCCCTACCGCACGGCCCATGCGCGTTGATCCGGTTGCCGAAACCAGGGGAATAGATTCACTTGTCGCAATCCATTTTCCAACGGTTGAATCACCATTGACCAGGCACGATACCCCTTCAGGCACCTGGTTGTCTTTAAACACCCGTGCAATAATCTGCTGGCAGGCAATACTGCATAAAGGGGTTTTCTCTGAAGGTTTCCAGATGCAGGTGTCACCGCATATCCAGGCGATCATGGAATTCCAGGACCATACAGCAACGGGAAAATTAAAGGAAGAAATGATGCCCACGATTCCCAACGGATGATACTGTTCATACATACGGTGATCGGTACGTTCGGAATGCATGGCAAGACCATACAACTGCCTAGAAAGGCCAACGGCAAAATCACATATGTCAATCATTTCCTGCACTTCGCCCAATCCTTCCTGGTAGGACTTTCCCATTTCGTACGAAACGAGTTTACCCAATGGTTCTTTATACTGACGGAGGGCTTCACCGATCTGGCGTACTACTTCACCCCGTTTGGGTGCAGGCCACTTTCTCCACGTTTTAAATGCTGATGCGGAAACCTCCACGATGTGATGAAACGATGCCTCATCTGCCGACTGAACGGTTCCGATCAACTCACCATCAGCAGGGGAATATGATTTTAAAACCGGTCCTTTGGATTTAATCCATTTGCTTCCTGTAGATACACCGGGATTGGAAGACTTTACACCCAGTGTCTTCAGAATTTTTAGAATGTCTTTGTTTTTCATGATCCGTTATGCGAGTGCAAAGCTAACGGATTTTCGCATTACCACTCCAGGCCGTAGGTGCCCTTCTCTCCATTTAAGAAGTAACCTTCTACCAATATACCACCACTCTTGAATTCGAGTATGCGGTTCAGGTCAGCCAGGTTATCAACCGGTACTTTGTCAAGGTAAGCTATTACAAATCCTTCGCGTAAACCGGCATCTTTCCATTTTCCGTTCTTCAATGTTTTTAACAAAACGCCTCCGTCCAGGTTCAGCCGGGTAAGTTCATGATAGGGAACATCTTCGAAAGAGGCTCCATTCCATTCATGACGCACTTCCAACGTTAAAGGTTCTTCTTTGCCGGTGCTGTTCTTTAATCGCGTACTTACTTTGTGTTTTTCATTGCCTCGTAAAAAGGTTACCTGGATTTCTTTTCCCGGCCGGTTGCGGGCAACCCATTCCTGCAATTCCGAAACGCCACCTACTTCATTTCCATTAATGGCCGTGATCACATCACCTTGCTGAATTCCGCTTTCTTCAGCTGCACTTCCCTGATTGACCCGTGTAACCAAAACACCACGTTCAATTGTAAGCGCCATCCGTTCAGCAACATTGGCATCAACATCGGTAATCTGAACACCCAGAAGTCCGCGTTGTACCAGGCCGAATTCCAGAAGATCATCCACTACTTTCTTTACCAACGTAACCGGAATAGCAAAAGAATAACCGGCATACATACCTGTGGTGGTGGCAATGGCAGTATTGATGCCCACCAGCTCACCTTTCAGGTTAATGAGTGCACCACCACTGTTACCCGGATTAACGGCAGCATCCGTCTGGATGAATGACTCGACCTGCAGATTGTTACGATCGTGCAAGACACCAATGTTGCGGGCTTTTGCACTGACGATACCGGCCGTAACGGTTGAATTGAGATTAAAAGGGTTTCCGATAGCAAGCACCCATTCGCCCGGTAATACCTGATCGGAATTACCATAGCGTACAAACGGAAGTTCACGCGCTTTGATTTTCAGCAAGGCCAGATCGGTGCTGGGATCCGTGCCTATGATTTTGGCAAAATACCGTTGATTGTTATTTAATATAACTTCGATATGAGTGGCATCTTCAATAACATGATTGTTGGTGACGATGAATCCGTCATCGGAAATAATAACGCCCGAGCCGGATGATTTAGCAGGCTCCTTGTAATACAACTCAAG
>JALOMY010000296.1 GCA_025455225.1 Cyclobacteriaceae bacterium
AAGGACATCTCCGTTCTCTCGGCCATGGGTGCCAGCGAAGGCGTTATCCGTAGAATCTTTGTGGTGGAGGGTGCCATTATTGCTTTTGGAGGTGCGCTGACCGGGCTGGTTCTTGGCGGTCTGTTTTGCTGGCTACAACTGACATTTGGCATCATCAGCATGGGTATGGAAACATCGGTTACCGAAGGTTACCCGATTAAAGTTGTGCCCATCGACTTTCTCAGCACATTGGCGGTTGTATCCATCCTTGCCTTCCTCATTTCATGGCGGCCGGCTATGCTGGCTTCAAAATCAGTTTCCGTACGGAATCTTTAGTTTTTTGATGAAATTGGCTGACTTTCAAGCATTTCGTTAAGCAGAAATTGTTATTTTAGAGGTTCCGTTTTCTGCAAATGAAGGAAATCGGGTATAAGCATGAAGGTTTCTGCATCCCAGCCGTTTCAAATCATTTACTCATTATTTCAGCATGAGTACCTGGGGTTTTTATTTGAATCCTTCATCGTTCACTTAGATGAAAAAGGGAAATTAACGTACCAGCACCAGAATATTTCATCTAAAAATGCCCGGGAGTTTGCCAAGGGATTGGATGACCGTGATTATGAGCTGATCCGGTTAATGGATTCAATGCAGCAAGATGCCATTGCTAAAAAGTTTGCAGGCAAGCCGGTTAAACCTGAGGAATTTTTTCCGAAAGTCTACGACAAGAAAAAGGGTAACGAAGCCCTTCAGGACTTAATTGAAGTTCATATCGAAGGCAAGCGTGCTGAAGTACTGGAACTGCTTAAAGGAAAGATGTTATTCGAAACCGGCAACGATGGAGAACCAACGCATCGGAAAATTGAAGTCATGGAGAAGCGGGCCTCCATTCAGTTTCACTTTATGCGAGATAAGGACAGCACGAATTATTATCCCACGCTGTACTACAACGGTAAAAAACTGGAATTGCCAAATCCTACAGCTTACCTCGTTTGTAAGAATCCTGCATGGATGATTATGAATGGAAAGTTGTACGGCTTTGAAAAATATGTGGACGGTAAAAAGTTACTGCCGTTTCTCAGCAAGAAGCACGTGGTGATACCCCGCAATCTCGAAGAAACCTATTATAATAGATTTATTGCGCCATTAATTGCCTCGTTCGATGATGTGGATGCAACAGGTTTTGAGATCAATAAAAATGAGTATGATCCCAAACCCATTCTGACTATCTCCGAATTACAGACCACACAGACTGAGACGACTGCTCCGGCCTTGTTTGACCAGCGCGGTTCTGAAGACCGAACAGATGAGATGGGTAAAATTGTTTTCGACCTATCCTTCAAATACGGAAAGCATAAATTCCAGGGAAGAAATCGTGTGCCTGTAAGTGTAACGGTAGAGAAGCATGATGATCAATATATTTTTCACCGGGTACAGCGTAAGGTTGAATCTGAAAAGAATTTTTTAAACACCCTCCAGAAACTGGGGTTGCCCATGAAAGATTTCAATGTGGCGATCTCGAAGTCAGAAGCTTTCTCCTGGTTAAATGAGAACCGCGTTAATTTATTAAACCTCGGATTTGAGGTGAGTCAACCACAGAATAACGATAAGAAATATTTTGTCGGTAAGGCAGTAATCGAGGTGGACATCCGGGAGAATATTGACTGGTTCGATATTCACGCGCGCATTCGATTCGGTGAATTTGAAATTCCATTTAAGGAACTGCGAAAACTCATCCTTAAGAAGAAGGTGGAGTTCAAGCTGCCAAATGGTGAGATTGCCATAATACCGGAAGCCTGGTTAACCAAGTATGCCGACCTGTTTGCGTTGAGCGAAACGGAAGGCGATAAAGAAAAACCCGTATTGCGTAAACATCACCTCAACCTGGTGAAAGAGCTGGAAGATGGGAACCTGGCAAAAGTTCATATCAGCGAAAAGCTTAGGGGGTTAGGTACGTTCAGCGGCATTAAGAATTATTCGTTGCCGGAAGGTTTTCATGGAGAGCTAAGACCTTACCAAAAGGCAGGGTATAACTGGCTTCGCTTTTTGAATGAATTCCGGTTGGGAGGATGCCTTGCTGACGATATGGGTCTTGGAAAGACTGTTCAAACCCTGGCGTTGCTTCAGGAGGAGAAAGAAACCGGGCATGGCACATCGCTACTGATCATGCCAACATCGTTGATCTATAATTGGGAGATGGAAGCTTCGCGGTTTACACCTGAGCTTAAGGTTTTAAATTATACAGGTACGTTGCGCAATAAGGATGTAAAGCGATTCGAAAAGTATGATATCGTACTAACATCCTACGGTATTACCCGACTCGATATCGATTTGCTGAAGAATTATTATTTCAATTACATCATTCTCGATGAATCGCAGGTTATTAAAAATCCGTCATCGAATATTGCAAAAGCTGTACGTGAATTAAAATCACGCTATAAGCTGGTATTAACGGGTACACCCCTGGAAAACACAACTATGGATTTATGGTCGCAGATTAGTTTTATTAACCCGGGTTTGCTGGGTTCGCAATCGTATTTCCGTAATGAGTTTCAAAACCCCATTGAAAAGAAGGGTGATGAGCTTAAGTCAAAAAAGCTGAATGCCATTATCAAGCCCTTCGTGCTACGAAGGCATAAATCGCAGGTAGCAACCGAGTTGCCTGAAAAGGTGGAATACATTCAGTATTCTTCCATGACCACCGAGCAGGAAAAGCGGTATGAAGAGGTTAAGTCATATTACAGAAGCCGCATCCTTGATATGATCGATAAAGAAGGCATCGGCAACAGCCGCTTTATGATCCTCGAAGGGTTAACCAAACTTCGTCAACTGGCCAACCATCCTAAAATGATTGAACCCTCCTACACAGGTGACTCCGGCAAGATGGAAGATATTCTTCATATGCTGGAGAACGCCATGGCCGAGGGGCACAAGGTTTTGGTGTTTAGTCAGTTTGTAAAGCACTTAAACTTGATTCAGCATCATCTTCGTCAACATAAGGTAGATTATACTTACCTGGACGGCTCAAGCATTGATCGTAAAGAGCAGGTTGAACGATTTAATAAAGATCCAAACGTGAAAGCGTTCCTGATCTCAATTAAAGCCGGTGGTCTTGGTTTAAATCTGACAGAAGCCGATTATGTATTTATTCTGGATCCCTGGTGGAACCCTGCAGTTGAAGCTCAGGCCATTGACCGGGCACACCGTATTGGACAGAAGAAAAAGGTCTTTACGTATAAGTTTATCACACGCAATTCGGTTGAAGAGAAAATATTAATGCTTCAGCAAAAGAAATTAAAACTCACCAGGGAGTTGATTACAACCGAAGAGAGCATAATGAAACAACTCACCCGCGAAGATATTGAACAAATGCTGGCTTAAGTT
Source organism: Cyclobacteriaceae bacterium (assembly GCA_025455225.1). GTDB lineage: Bacteria > Bacteroidota > Bacteroidia > Cytophagales > Cyclobacteriaceae > UBA2336. Next base: position 3,361 of record JALOMY010000296.1, read on the forward strand.
TTATTCAAGTGCTTCGTTTTCCATCGGTTATGTGACCAAAGCCAGCCAGCCGGATGGTTGCGTATTACCCGCTCTACTGCATGTACGTAATTGGCGATGATGGCCGTGCTGTTTTTTTCATACGGAGGTTCCCCCATTTCTACCAATGTGATCGTATAATAGCCCCGGCTTACATGCTCAACCACAGCATAAAAAACGGGATATTGAGTAAGTTCAGCCATTTGCTGACTGCCGTAGAAGAAGACCGTATCCTGATTTAGAAATTTGGTTTCGTATTTTTTATCTCTGGAATAGCCTGGATATTGATCGGCCACGATGGCAATTGCCCGTACCAGGTTCTTTCGCTTGATCACTTCGCGCGCCACTTCTTTTCGTTTGATGGCATATCCGCCAAAGCGTGTCC
>JALOMY010000297.1 GCA_025455225.1 Cyclobacteriaceae bacterium
GTCAGGCCCAAATCCGTGCTCACAGCTTTTGGTGAAGGAGACAGGTCTCCGTAATAATTAAACGCATTTAAAGAAATGCCTACTGCATTATAGGCAAGATCGCGGAAGTCACGCTTCATGCCCCGGTAACGGGCCATACGTTGATTATTCTTTTTAATGGCATACCGGCTCATTTGACTGTATGCCTCCTCACCGGCAAGTAAGATAAGCAGGATCAAGGTAAGGCTGTAAAATCGGGTCATTTTAGTAGCTTTTGACAGATTCGAATCATTCAAATGTAACAAAATTAATTCCTGATATCGAGGCCCCAATTGAGCTTTTGACGCAGGGTCTTAAAATAATGCTGACCTTGCAATTGAATAAGGTTAGTACGGAATTTCTCTTTCCTGATTTTCAGCCGCACGGATGAATCAACACTGGCTGTTCGGGAGTCTAATGTGACAAGGAATTTTTTACTTCTCCCTTCAATTTCAAATGAGATTTCAGAAGAATCGGCAACCACAATGGGCCGTACAGTGAGGTTATGCGGACTTACCGGGGTAATTATAAAGTTACCCGATCGGGGAAATACCAAAGGACCGCCACAGCTTAAGGAATAACCGGTTGAACCGGTGGGGGTTGAAATAATTATGCCATCTGCCCAATAGGAATTCAGAAACTCTCCATCAATGAAAGTATGTACGGTAATCATTGATGAAGTATCTTTCTTCACAATAGTGCAATCGTTCAAAGCAAAGTTCAGCGAACCGAAGAGTTTATTATTCGATTCCAACCGAAGCATGGCCCGTTGATCAAGCGTAAAATCACGCTGAAACAGTTTGGATAAGGCGCGTTCTGTTTCTTCACGGCTAATGGTGGCGAGGAATCCCAAACGCCCCGTGTTAATACCAAGGATCGGTGTTTCAGCCTGCCCGATATGCGTGACGGATTCCAGCAGTGTACCATCACCACCAATGCTAATCAGGGCATCCAGTTTTTTTAAAGACTGACCCACTTTATAAGTTTTCCATTTAAAACTTTTAAAGGCGGTGGTTTTGAGATGCTGTTCAAACTTCTCAGAAACAAACAAGTCGGCCCGGTAGCGGTCAAGCAATTCAAAAATGTGTTTAATAAAAGCAACAGACTGCCGGTTAAATTCCTTGCCGTGTATACCTATTTTCATGCCTTGCTGGTTTACCAGGGAAGATAAAGGTACAACTCAATTGTGGAAGTGAAAAGAAAAGGAACAGGACTAGATATCAAGGTACCTGAGAAGCATATCGATGCGTTCTTTTTCAGTACCCATGGGTGTGGATTCGTGGTAACGACCGATCACTTTATAACCAAACCGTTCAAGTGTGGCAACAATACGGGAGAGATCCAGTTGATTGATCTTTAATGTTAGCCGGATTTTACCATGATCAAGAGGATCTTCTTTCACCATGCTGCTCAGAATTTTGGCATGATTCTCTTCGATGAGGCGGCTGATTTCGGCTAATGAATAATCATTATGATTCATGGACATTACGAGTATGCCCCCGGGCATTTGTACAGCCGCTGATTGCGCAAAAAAGGTAATGGTATCCTGAACGGTTATAACACCCGTATATAAATTCTGATCATTCATTACGGCTACCAATTGCAATTTATTGTCGGCAGCCACACGCAGTATATCGTAGAAATGAGTTGCGAGATTAACGTAGCAATTGGAACCTACCAGATTGAAATCAGAAACCTTCTTTTCAATGTCGTTGGTTTCAAGGATAATTTCTTCGGAGATAAATCCTAGTAGTTTCCCGTTATCAACTACGGGCAAGTGGTTACACCGGAATTCCTCCATCCAGACAATTGCTTTATGAGCATCATCTGTTGCTTTTAAAGGAGGAATCATGTGATTAATCAGATCTTCTGCAACCACGTTGAATAATTTTTACATATATACCTTAATTCAGCAAAAAGTCTTCCACAATAACATTAAATTTTTCAGGATGTTCCATCATGGGTGCATGGCAGCATTTATCGATGAATTTGAGTGTGGAATTGGGTATTAACCGATTAAATTCATGAGCCACCATGGGTGGTGTAATGGTATCGTTAAGCCCCCAAACCAGTAGTGTTGGCACTTTGATCTGCGGAATTTCATCGGCCAGGTTATTGCGTTGCGCTGATTTGGCAATAGAGACGATTCGCATGCATTTGGGTATGCTGTTGGTGGTTTCAAAAACCTCATCCACCAGTTCTTTAGTGGCCACCTCCGGGTTATAAAAGGTATAGGCAACCCGCTCCCGAATATATTCATAGTTGCCGCGCTTGGGATAGGATCCGCCCATCGAATCTTCAAACAAACCGGAACTGCCCGTTAAAATCAGCTTCTTCACTTTATCCGGATTCTTTAATGCGTAAACCAACGCAACATGACCACCCAGGCTGTTGCCCATTATGATCATATCTGAAAGTTGCTTAACAGCAACAAAGTCTTCAACGAACTTTCTAAGACCTTCAAGGCCTGCTTCACGAATGGGCATTTCATAAATGGGCAACATCGGGATAACCACCCTGAAGTTTTTTGCGAACCGGTTCACTACTCCTTCCCAGTTACTTAATGCACCGAACAAACCATGCAGTAACATTAACACCGGGCCATTACCTTCATCAACGAATTTGAAATCCTTTTCTTCTTTTACCGTGAGTGCCATAGGTAATTTCGTTTGAACTCAAAATGTACAGAAAATAATACAACAAGCAGAAGCCGGTCTGAGCTGCTTTCAAAATCACGATTGAAATAAATCGCCAAAAGCCGGAATCAAATCACCCATCCATTCAGTTACTGCAGGAGCAATACCGGCTATATAGGGATAAAGCCAGGAATCTTCCGTCCAGCGGGCAAAGAACATTACACCCGAAGCATCGAGTATCCAGAAAACTACACTGATCATAAAGGCGGCTTTTAATAAGCCGAGTATGGCTCCGGCAAAATTATCGACACTGCCTAATAATGTTTTCTCAAGCGATGAGCGTAGCAATTTCCCCAACATATTAACCACCAACAGAACCAACACAAAGACAATTCCGAATGCTGCATAGGGTAGCAACTTTTCATCAATAGCATAATTCTGGCTGAGCTTGAGCATGGCATAGCCCATTAATTTAAAGCCGGCCAGTAATCCCAGGAAGATGGCGAGTAATGAAAATAGCGTAGTGAGGAAACCTTTTTGATATCCGGAGGCCATGCCGATCACCAGCATGACAACAAGAATAAGATCCATCGCGCTCAAGGTGCCAGAAGTTTTTTTACCAGTTCAGAAATCAATTTACCATCTGCCTGACCAGCCAGTCGCTTGGTTGCCGCACCCATAACCTTACCCATATCCTGAGGACCTTTGGCCCCGGTTTCGGCAATTATATTTTTCAATGTTTCCGTTATCTCGGCCTCCGACAACTGCTTGGGCAAATAGCGATTGATTATTTCAAGTTGAAACAATTCCTTCTGTGCAAGGTCGGCCCGTCCTTGCTGGTTGAAGATGTCGGCTGACTCCTTCCGTTGCTTGGCAGCCTTCATCAATAATTTATTTTCAACTTCAGAAGAAACTTCCCCGCTTCCACCCTTTTCGGTTTCGGCAAGTAAGATAAGCGATTTGATGCCACGAAGCGCCTCAAGCTCTTCTTTGTTCTTGGCAAGCATTGCTTTTTTGATATCATTATCGATCTGTACTTTTAAGCTCATGTTCTTTGGTTTGGAAACAAAATTAAACTGAATCAGCCAAGAAATTCTGCCCG
>JALOMY010000049.1 GCA_025455225.1 Cyclobacteriaceae bacterium
AGCCAGCCAACGCTCTGATGAATTTCCAGAACCGGATGAAGACTGGAGTTCTCCCGAAGCGGAATTCAGTTATTGGGATTCCTATGAAGATTATTACTATGGTGAAGATTACGACTGGAGGGAGCGGGAAAACCCGTGTCACTCTTCGTATTATACCAGTGAACGTGCAATTCGAAAAAATATCATTGCATCCAACCTGGGCCTGATTGCTAAACAGGGAGGGGATGGCAATACCGTCATTTTTGTAAATGATCTGAAAACAACAGAACCACTTGGGGGTGTCAATCTTGAGTTATACGACTTTCAGCAGCAGCTTTTGGGAACTGCTTCAACCGGCAAGGATGGTTATGCATCCATTCAGTCAGGGTCAACACCTTTTGTTTTAATTGCAAAGAACGGAGCACAGCGTGGCTACCTTCAATTAAACGATGGGGAATCCTTATCTCTCAGCAGTTTCGATGTAAGCGGAGAAAAAGTTAACAAGGGAATAAAGGGGTTTATTTATGGTGAGCGGGGTGTCTGGAGGCCGGGAGATTCTCTATACCTGAGTTTTATCCTGGAAGATAAGTTAAAGACGTTACCGCCATCTCACCCGGTAGTATTTGAACTACAAAATCCCCAGGGTCAGATCACTTCACGACTGGTACGTTCGGTGAGTGAAAACGGATTTTACTCATTTGCAACCGTTACGGATGCAGATGCTCCAACAGGTAACTGGAAGGCACGGGTAAAAGTTGGAGGAACTGAATTTACGCAAACGGTGAAAATCGAAACCGTGAAACCGAACCGGTTAAAAATCAATCTGGATTTTGGAGTTGATAAACTTAAAGCGGGCCAGGACAATATTGCAGGGAACCTGACGGTAAGTTGGTTACATGGAGCACCCGGTAAAAATCTGAAAGCTGAATTCGAAGTCTTACTGACAAGAGCAGAAACACGGTTTCGTGCATACCCGGACTATACATTTGAAGATCCTTCACGGGAATTTTATAGTGAGGCACAGGTGGTGTACAGCGGCTATACGGATGGAGAGGGTAAAGCCATTGTGAATACCACGTTAGAACCTCCGGCTGATGCACCGGGCATGTTAAATGCAGTATTTCGTGGTAAGGTTTTCGAGGAGAGCGGGAACTTTTCAATTGACCGGTTTACACTTCCCTACTATCCGTACCATTCTTTTACCGGAATCCGGTTACCTGTGGGTGATAAAGCGCGTGGTATGCTCTTAACTGACACCACGCATAGAGTAGATGTGGTTACGATTGATGCCGAAGGTCAACCGGTTTCGCGCGATCGTATTGAAATGTCCATGTATAAACTTCAATGGCGTTCGTGGTGGGATAATTCCGAAGAGAATGCCGTATATATGACAGGTTCGTATGCAAAACTGATCAGCAATGGGGTAATTGCCACAAGAAATGGCAAAGGACAATGGTCATTTAAGATTAAATATCCCGATTGGGGAAGATATTTGGTAAAAGCGTATGATCCGGTTTCAGGTCACTCATCTGCAAAAATAGTGTATATCGACTGGCCAGGCTGGGCTGGCCGAGCCAGGGGTGACAGCGAGGGTGCCACGATGCTTACATTTTCTTCCGACAAACCATCGTATACCATCGGAGAAAAGGCTACAGTAGTAATTCCGGGTAGTGCTCAAGGACGTGCATTAATTACCATTGAAAACGGAAGCCGTGTATTGGAACATCATTGGCTTGATACCAAAGCAGGTGACAATCCTTTTACGTTCAGTGTTTCACGCGAAATGACACCCAACGTGTTTGTTCATGTATCCTTACTACAGCCTCATGCCCAGACGGTAAATGATTCACCCATACGGATGTATGGAGTAATTCCAATCCGGGCTGAAGATGAAGCCACGCATCTTCAACCCATTATTTCAATGCCCGATGTACTGGAGCCGGGACAAGAAGTAGTTATACGAGTTTCAGAAAAATCAAAAAGGAAGATGACGTATACGTTGGCCATGGTGGATGAAGGCTTACTCGATCTCACCCGGTTCAAGACACCCGACCCGTGGAATAGGTTTTATGCCCGCGAAGCGTTGGGTGTAAAGACATGGGATCTGTACGATCATGTAATGGGTGCATTTGGTGCACGGATGGAGCGACTCCTGGCCATTGGCGGTGATGCTGAATTAATGGCTAAGGAAGATGATCCACGGGCGAACCGGTTCAAACCGGTTGTTAAATTTCTTGGCCCATTTACCTTAAGCGGTAACCAAAACGAACATCGGATCACCATTCCTCAGTACATTGGTTCCGTTAAAACAATGGTTGTTGCCGGCTACGAGGGCGCCTACGGATCGGCAGAAAAAATAACACCAGTCCGTCAACCGCTTATGGTACTGGCAACACTACCCCGGGTTTTAGCACCGGAAGAAAATCTCAAACTTCCGGTAACCTTGTTCACCATGGAGAAAAATATCCGGAATGTTAAAGTTGAGATAAAGACTTCAGGTCCGTTACAGGTAAAAAATAGTGTTCAGCAGATTGCCATGTCGGGATCAGACCAAACCGTTGAATTTGATTTGTCAGTTCTTAACCGGTTAGGGGTTGGAAAAATTGAAGTTACAGCTACTTCCGGCAACTATAAATCTAAAGACGTTATTGAAATTGATGTTCGAAATCCGAATCCTCCCATTACCCGTGTTCTGGAAAGTTTACTTGATGCCGGTAAAACCTGGTCAACTTCAATAACTCCTGTTGGCTTGCCCGGTACCAATACGGCAACACTGGAGATATCATCCCTTCCACCGATTAACCTGGATCAACGCCTGAAATATCTCCTGCAATATCCGTATGGTTGTCTTGAACAGGTTGTTTCTGCGGTCTTCCCACAATTGTACCTCGACCAGGTTAAAACGTTAAGTGAGGAAGAGCGAATTCTTATTCAGAATAATGTTCGGGCCGGTATTGAACGGTTAAAGGCATTTCAACATCGGGATGGTGGATTCACATACTGGCCGGGTGCAGAAGATGTTGACAGCTGGGCAACTACTTATGCCGGTCACTTTTTGGTTGAAGCAGAAGCGAAAGGGTATGTTGTTCCATCCGAATTATTAAAACGGTGGAAAAAATTTCAGCGTAACCGCGCACAATCGTGGCGAAGGAATCAGGAATTTACCAATAGTGATCTTATACAAGCTTACCGGTTATATTCATTGGCATTGGCGGGTGATCCAGAGTTGGGGGCCATGAACCGGATGCGGGAACAACGTGCAGAGTCCTCCACTGCCGCATGGATGCTCGCTGCAGCGTATGTTAAAGCAGGACAGCCAGAGGCTGCCCGCCAGGTTATTGCCGGAGTTTCGGTAACCGTTAAGCCCTATCAGGAGTTGGCGTATTCCTATGGATCGGATATCCGCGACAAAGCCATTATTTTAGAAACCCTTGTGCTTCTCGGAGACCGAACAAAAACCTTTGAAGTTGTAAAAGACTTATCCAATTCCCTGAGCAATCTAACGTATTGGATGAGCACCCAAACAGTTGCCTGGTGTCTTAAGTCGATTGCTTCATTTGCCTCTTCTGAAAAGCGAGGAGCCTTGAAATTTGTTTATTCCTATAATGGCAAAGAGGTGAAGGCAAGCACCGATCTTCCTGTAGCACAAGTAAACCTTCCGGTTGATGGTGTAAAGTCTACCGCATTGAAAGTAGTGAGTGAAAGCGGAGGCACGCTTTTTACAAGACTGATTATGACCGGAACTCCATCCCGGGGAGAAGAAACGGAAGAATCCAATAATCTTTCAATCTCTGTAACCTATACCGATGTCGATGGCCGGTCGATCGATCCATCCCGATTGGAACAGGGTAAGGAATTCATTGCATCGGTAACACTCTATAATCCGGGTACGCGAGGGACATATAAAAACCTGGCATTGAACCAGATTTTCCCTTCAGGTTGGGAGATCAATAATTTACGTTTGGATGAAGCTGAAAGCAGGCTTCAGGGGAGCATTCCTACCTACCAGGATATACGCGATGACCGGGTTTATACTTATTTTGACCTGGCCCCCAATCAAAGAAAGACATTCCAGGTAATACTTACAGCAAGCTATTCAGGTACCTATTACCTTCCGGCAGTAAGTTGTGAGGCAATGTATGACCGAACAATTTATGCGCGTAAGAAAGGACAGGTTGTTGAAGTCGTAAAGGGCTCCGGAATTTAATTGAATAAGTGTTTGAATTTTGCTATTAAGAAAATCCCTTATTCTACAAGCAATAAAATATCAACTTGAAATAAGATAAAACGAAACAAAGAATGCGAAATACTCTAATAGTTTGTAGTCTGGTTATAATGCTGGTTCAGCAGCTTCCTGCCCAATCAAATGAAGAAGTTGTGTTGAATTTGTCCAGGAGCAAATTTAGTTGGTTGATTAATCAACAATCCGATTCGTTACAGGCGATACTTGATGACCGTGTTTTATATATCCATTCCAACGGTTGGGCCCAAACCCGTCAGGAAATTCTTGACGATATGAATTCCGGGAAATTGATTTATAAGAAAGTTGATGTACAGGATGCGAAGGTCAGGCTTTATGATAAGACGGCTATAGTCAACGGAACAGGAAGATTTTCCGGTGTACGCGAGGGGCATGAATTTGATATGACCTTATCGTATACCGAGGTATACGTTTTAAGAAAAAAGAAATGGATGCTGGTAACGCGCCACGCCAATCGATTGCCGTAAGGTTGTGATGAAACTTCGTTTACGATGGAAAATTATAATTGGCTCTGCCCTGGTGCTGAGCACTCTTTATTATTTTTCATTACCTCGTAAACTTTTTAAGGAACCTTATTCAACGGTATTAGAAGACAGGCAGGGCCGTTTACTTTCGGCTACGATTGCCCGGGATGGTCAATGGCGTTTTCCTGCGCTTGAATCGGTACCTGAAAAATTTATTAAAGCTTTACAGGTCTATGAGGACAAGCGGTTCCCATATCATCCGGGTGTTGATGTAGTTGCACTGGCCCGTGCCATTAGACAAAATATTCGCTCCGGAAAAGTCGTGAGTGGCGGAAGCACCATAACCATGCAGGTTATACGGTTATCAAGGCAAGGAAAGCCGCGAAGTTATTTTGAGAAGTTCATTGAAATCATATTAGCTACCCGGTTAGAGTGGCGTTATTCAAAAGATGAAATCATGGCGTTGTATGCTTCGCATGCACCGTTCGGTGGAAACGTGGTGGGTCTTGAAGCAGCCTGCTGGCGCTACTTCGGGCGTGAGGTACAACAACTTTCATGGGCTGAAGCCGCCATGCTGGCGGTTCTTCCAAACGCACCTTCCTTGATACATCCCGGTAAAAACCGGCCAATCCTGAAGATTAAACGCGATCGGCTGCTTGACCGAATGAAAGAACAGGGCATCCTGGATGAATTCACTTGTTCATTGGCAAAAGCCGAGCCTATTCCGGAAGAACCTTCGGCCATGCCCAGGCATGCACGTCATCTTATTCAGCGAATGAGTAAAGATGGTTTTTCCCAACAACGATTGAAGTCCACACTCGAGTTACAGGTGCAGCAACGTGTTGAACAAATCATTCAGGATCATCATGATGTACTTTCCGGCAATCAGATCAATAATGCTGCGGCATTAATTCTTGAGGTGAAAACCGGAAATGTTCTGGCTTATGTGGGCAATACATGGATGAATCAAAATGGTAAGCATGGTGAGGAAGTTGATATAATTGCATCGCACCGAAGTACAGGCAGCATTTTGAAACCTTTTTTGTTTGCCGCCATGCTCGAAGATGGAAAAATGCTAACCAAAACACTGCTTCCGGATGTTCCGATTATTATTAATGGTTTTGCTCCAAAAAATTTCTCACGTGAATACGATGGTGCTGTTCCGGCCGATAAAGCATTGATTCGTTCTCTTAATATTCCGGCCGTTCATATGCTTCAAGAATACCGGTATGAAAGGTTTCATTCCTTACTGAAGAAATTCGGAATGACAACACTAACGCAATTACCTGATCATTATGGTTTGTCTTTAATTTTAGGGGGAGCTGATGGTACGTTGTGGGACATTACCGGAATGTATGCTTCACTTGCCCGCGTTTTAGTAAATCATTCCAACCCGAATGATGTTGAGGTAAAGGGATCCAATCTTATCCATGCCCCGGTTTATCAGAACGAAACATTGAATGAAAATTCAATAAGTAATGAATCTCCACTCAGCGCAGCCTCTCTTTTTCTTACAGCTGAAGTATTAAAGGAAGTCTACCGGCCCGGAGAAGAAAGTGGATGGCGGAATTTCTTCAGTTCAAAAAAAATTGCCTGGAAAACCGGTACCAGTTTTGGTTTTCGCGATGGTTGGGCAATCGGGATTACTCCCGACTATGCTGTTGGTGTCTGGACCGGCAATGCTGATGGAGAAGGAAGACCAGGGTTAACTGGTACTGAAACAGCAGCACCGATTTTGTTTGATATTTTTTCAACTTTGCCGGGAAACAACTGGTTTGAAAGACCTTATGCGGAAATGGACCAGATACCAGTTTGCTCTAAAAGCGGTTTGCGAATTTCACCTTATTGTAACCGTGCCGACACGCTTTGGATAACTACCAACGGGCTTGAGTCAGGTATATGCAACTACCATAAACCGGTGTATGTTACTCCGGACAAGCGTTACCGGGTACATCAGAATTGTGTTTCACCTTTACACATGCAACAGGTAAACTGGTTTGTATTACCTCCTGTTCAGGAATATTATTACAAGTTTCGGAATTCATCTTACGAATCATTGCCACCTTTTAAGCCGGGTTGTGATTTAATAAGCAACCAAACTATTATGGAACTGGTATATCCAAAGCATAACACACGGATTTTTATACCCCGCATGCTCGATGGATCTCCGGGAAGTTCGGTTTTTGAACTGGCCCATCGAAATAATAATAGTCACGTATACTGGCATCTTGATGGTCAGTACCTGGGCAGTACGTTGAAGGTCCACCGGATGTTGTTAAATCCCGAAGCAGGAAGACACAAGCTAACCCTGGTTGACGAACAAGGAAATGTTCTCGAACGGGAATTTGTTGCGGTAGCTGATTGATAATTTACTGATAATGATTACTTTAGTAGTCAGGTAGACGGGTAGGTGACCAGTCTGCAATTGCGTTGATGGGTTCAATTGCCAAAATTGATGCCCATTATTTTTTAACGTTGACCCTCAATTCTATTTTTTAAACTATGAAAAAATCCTTACTCAGAGTTCTTCTCGTAGTACTTGCCAGTCATTCCACGAATCTGCTCTTGGCTCAAATAGGCAGCGATCCGGATTTATATTATGTGGTTATCGGAGCATTTGCCAAAAAGAAGAATGCAATCAATTTCACGAAAGAAGCGTCTAAAACGTACAATGCAGTTTACGAATGGAATCCAATTCGCAGCCTTGACTACGTTTACATTGTCAAAACGAATGATAAGCAAGCTGCAATTGATGAGGCCTTGCGAATGCAAGCCGAAACCCGTTATAAGGATACTTGGGTTTATCATGGCCTGCTGGGTAAAGATGCTGAACTGGCAATTCAAAATCGTGATCTGAATCCGGTTACACAACAGAAATTGACCGAAGTTCCATTAGCTGATCTGGATGAAATGAAGCGGTCTGATCCGCAGGCTTTGCTGGAAGAAGAAAATGCAGCAGAACCAACCATGGCCCAGGTTCCGGACAACCCGGATGCCCGGAATTATTACTTTAAGGTGATGCGCACAGATACCAAAGCCATAATTGAAGGCCAGGTAAGTGTCATTGATACGGATAATGCACGAAAGATCGGAACCTACGATGCCAACCAGGTTGTGGTGGTGATGCCACCGGCCAAACCGGATGGTGCCGCATCGTTTATTTGCGAAGTATTTGGCTATCGCAAAGTTCAGCGCGATCTCAGCAACTTTGGTAACCCGATTGGTGAAGACATAATTTTAGAGAATGGAGCAATTGTAGTTCCTTTTGAACTGATGCGCCTGCAGAAAGGTGATATTGCTACCATGTTTCATGTTTATTTCTTTAAAGATGCGGCCGTAATGCGTCCGGAATCCAGGTATGAAGTGAACAGCCTGGTTGAAATGATGAATGAAAATCCAAAGTATAAAATTCGTATTCACGGACACACCAATGGTAACGCACCCGGAAAGATTACAACCCTGAACAAGGGCAACGATAACTTTTTCAGTCTCAATAATACCAGCGAGGGTTACGGTTCGGCCAAGAAGTTGTCATTAATGCGTGCAGAAATGATGCGCGATTACCTGGTGTCTCATGGAATTGATACTAAACGCCTTCAGGTCAAAGCCTGGGGAGGTAAAAAGCCAATATTTGATAAACTTCATGCCCAGGCACAAAGTAATGTGCGGGTAGAAATTGAAATTCTTGACAATTAAGAAACGTGTTTCTTATTAATTCATCATTGCCTTCAGCACATCATGCTGGGTTATGATGTGTACTTGCTGATGATCGTCACGGATTAATACGGCTTTGTTTTCCTTATTAAGCAGCGATGAGAGAACATCCAATGTGCTGTCAGGTGCTACAAACAGCATGGGTTTATCCATCACTTCACCTACGGTTTTGTTTCTGAGTTCAGGATCTTCCATCATTTTTTCAAGCAGGCTGGCTGAGCTAACACTACCGGTAAACTGATCGTTTTCCCGAACAGGTATTTGGTCAATGCCGTCACGATTCATCAAAAGAATAACATCGCTTACCTTGTCAGCAGGAGCAACTGTTACAAGGCTGTCTTTTCCATTACGTGAAGCAATGAGATCACGGGCCTTGGTGTTAAAAGATTTGGTGTCCAGGAAACCGTGGTCTTTCATCCATTGATCATTATAGACTTTAGCCAGGTACCGTGTGCCATGGTCCGGCATCAGGATAACCATTACATCTTCTTCTTTGAGGAATTCCCGGGCATATTCCAGGGCTCCATGCACGGCTGAACCACAAGACCATCCTACAAATAAACCTTCTTCACGCGCCAGTCTGCGCGTCATCAGGGCTCCATCCTTATCGGTAACTTTGATAAAGAGATCAATCACATCAAAATTGACATTCTTCGGGAGGATATCTTCACCAAAGCCTTCGGTGAGGTAGGGATAAATCTCATTCTCATCGAATATTCCGGTCTCTTTGTATTTCTTAAATACCGAACCATAGGTGTCAATCCCTACCGAGACAATGGAAGCATTTTGTTCTTTGAGAAATTTAGCCGTACCACACATGGAGCCTCCCGTACCAACGGTGGCAACATAGTGTGTTATTTTGCCCCCGGTTTGTTTCCAGATTTCCGGACCGGTGGTTTCGTAGTGGGCTGCTGTATTGGACAGATTATCGTATTGATTAGGATAGAATGAATTAGGTATCTCCCTGTTTAATTTACGGGCAACTGAATAATACGACCGCGGATCATCGGGTGCAACGTTAGTAGGGCAAACGATTACTTCAGCACCAACCGCTTTCAGAATATTGATTTTTTCCTGAGACTGTTTGTCGGCCATAGTGAAAATGCAGCGATAGCCTTTTGCTACTGCTGCCAGGGCAAGGCCCATTCCGGTATTTCCGGAAGTACCTTCAATAATGGTTCCACCCGGTTTAAGAATTCCGGCTTTCTCGGCATCTTCCACCATTTTGATTGCCATGCGGTCTTTGGTTGAATTTCCAGGGTTGAAGTATTCAACTTTTGCCAACACGGTGCCGGGTACACCTTTAAAGATTTTGTTCAATCTTACCAGGGGCGTATTGCCAATGGTTTCAATAATTGAATTATAGTATTGCATGACTCAAGGTATAGGGGCAAAGGTAACAAAACTGAATTACAGACACGACTTGAATGCGATTAACAACCTCCTTGTTTTATATAAGAAGTTGTTAACAGAAATTTGTAATCAACGGTGAATCGACCTATTATTTATTGAGCAGAGCCTGCAAGCAAGTACAAAACAGCCATGCGTATGGCTACCCCGTTTTCCACCTGATCAAGAATTATTGAATGATGCGAATCGGCAGCATCACTGCTAAGTTCGACTCCACGATTAATTGGACCCGGGTGCATCAGCACAATCGGTTTTTTAAGTGCATCCAGCATCTTCCTGGTTATGCCGTAATAGATTGAATATTCCCGCAATGAAGGGAAGTACTTGATTTGCTGACGTTCCAACTGAATACGAAGCACGTTGGCAACATCGCACCAGGCAAGGGCCTTGTTTACATCGGTTTCAACTTGTACGCCTGTGTTGGCAATATACCGGGGTAGCAATGTGGGTGGTCCGCAAACCATCACTTTAGCTCCTAATTTCTGAAGGGCAAAAATATTGGAAAGAGCTACACGAGAATGAAGTATATCGCCAATGATAGCTACCTTTTTGCCTGTTACGTCTCCCAATTTTTCACGAATTGAGTAGGCATCTAAAAGAGCCTGGGTCGGATGTTCATGTGTTCCATCTCCTGCATTGATAATATTGGCGTTGATATGCCGCGCCAGAAAATGAGGAGCTCCAACGCTGGCATGCCGCATCACCACCATGTCTACTTTCATGGCCAGAATGTTATTGACGGTATCCAGCAGCGTTTCACCTTTTTTAACCGAGCTGGTGGAGGCTGCAAAATTGACTACATCTGCAGACAATCGCTTTTCAGCCAGTTCAAACGAAAGCCTGGTTCGGGTTGAGTTTTCGAAGAAGACATTGGCAATGGTAATGTCGCGGAGGGAGGGTACTTTTTTAATCGGCCGGTTAATTACGTCTTTAAAATTATCGGCAGTTTCAAATATTAAATGAATGTCTTGAGCAGTGATGTCTTTGATTCCGAGGAGGTGCTTTTGACTTAGTTTAGACATGCTAATCCTTATTTACCAGCCAGATTTTATTTTGTTCATTACCCTGGGCTTCCAGTTCAACCAATACTTTTTGCGAGGCAATGGTATTGACTGTCCGACCTACGTAATCTGGAGCGATGGGTAAGTCACGGTTATATTTGCGGTCAATTAAGACAAGTAATTCAACTTTAGACGGGCGGCCAAAAGCAATCATGGCATCAAGAGCGGCTCGCACGGTTCTACCGGTAAACAGAACATCGTCAACCAGGATAACCTTTTTGCCTTCAATAATAAACGGAATGCGAACCTCGCTGGCCTTAATAGGAATTTCACGCCTGCGGAAATCATCACGGTGAAAGGTAGCATCGAGGAATCCTATGGGTATTTCTTTTCTAACCAATTTCTCCAGTTTCTGATGAATAATCTGGGCCAGGTAAATTCCACGGGGTTGTAATCCCAAAATGACTGAATTGGAGAAATCCTGGTGATTTTCAATCAATTGCTGACAAAGACGGCTTAAGGTGATATCCAGCAGGTCCGAATCGAGAATAAGTTTTTTCTGCATAAGCCGGCAGCAAATATAACG